>JBDKJU010000315.1:0-5581 GCA_039796435.1 Pseudomonadota bacterium
GCAAAATGCGGTGGTGGGCACGGGCCGACAGTCCGAGCTTTTGTATGGCCGCCAACAGAAGTTTTTCCCCTGCTGCGTCTGGTCGGGCGTGCTCGTCAAGTTCGGCAGTGCTCAGTTCGGCATTGGCCTTGCCTTGACGCGTGAATTGTCGTTCTGCGGCTGCCTGCACACGAAGCCGCACGCGGTCACTGCGCTCTGCATCACTGATGGCGAGCAATTGCTCCGGACGCGGCACTGGCACCTCTATCTGCAGGTCTATGCGGTCGAGCAGCGGGCCAGAAATTTTGCCTCGGTAGCGTGACACCAGGTCGGGGCTGCAACGGCAGCGGCCACTGGCGTCGCCCAGATAACCACAAGGGCAGGGGTTCATCGCCGCGATCAGTAAAAAACGGGCGGGGTAGCTGGCTTGATGGGCCGAACGAGAAATGTGTACCACGCCTGACTCCAAAGGCTCGCGCATGGCTTCCAAGGCCGTGCGCGAAAATTCAGGCAATTCATCTAGAAACAGCACCCCGTGGTGGGCGAGGCTGATCTCCCCCGGTCGCGGAAAGCCACTGCCACCGCCGACCAAGGCAACAGAGGAGGCAGAATGATGCGGGGAGCGAAAGGCGCGAATGCCAAAATGCTCAGGGCGAAAATTCGCGGTAAGTGAGCGGATGCGCGCCGAGGCAATCGCTTCTTCTTCACTCATTCGGGGCATGATGCCGGGCAGACGCTGGGCCAGCATGGATTTGCCACTGCCGGGTGGGCCGAGCATGATGAGGCTGTGACGCCCGGCGGCGGCTATTTCCAGTGCTCGTTTCGCACCGGCCTGGGCCTTGACATCACTAAGGTCAGGGAAGTGCTCAGGGCAAGTGGCCACGGCTGGCGCGGTCAGCTCAAGGCTGTGCTGACCGCCTAAATGAGCGATGACCTCTGTGAGGCTGCGGGCTGCGAGCACTCGGGCAGCAGGCACTTGGGCTGCCTCTGGTGCCGACTCAGGCGGCAGGACAAAGGTGCGTCCCGCCTGCTTGACCGCCACACTCATGGCAAAAGCGGCGCGCACCGGTCGCAAACCACCGTCCAAGGCCAGCTCGCCAGCAAATTCATAGCGGCCGACCTCGGCACATTTGAATTGTTTGCTGGCCAGCAAAATACCTAAGGCAATCGGCAGATCGAAGCGTGACGACTCTTTGGGCACATCTGCCGGGGCTAGGTTGACGGTGATTTTGCGCTGTGGCAGTTCAAAGCCGCTGTTTTGTAAGGCAGCACGCACGCGGTCGCGGCTTTCACGTACTTCAGCTTCTGCCAGACCGACGATATTAATTGCCGGCAAGCCGCCAGCGATGTGCACCTCTACGGTAATCAAAGGGGCATCTACACCGGCCAGGCCACGGCTGTAGAGCACCGCCAGAGACATTAGTGTTTGGCTTCCAGCGAGTCTAGTTTGGCCGTGAGGGCATCGAGTTGTGCCCGGGTTTTGGCCAGCACCGCTTTTTGCACCTCAAACTCTTCGCGCGTCACCAAATCCATGCGAGCAAACCCAGCCTGCAGAGTGGCTTTGAGGTTTTTTTCTATATCAGCGGTGGGGTTACTGGACAAGAGTTTCTTGAGCTCGGCAATCAATGTGTCAAAAATTGGCGGTGGGGTCATTCCGCAAGTCTAACGCAACTCAGGCAAGGGGCTGGTGTTCAGCGTCTGAACTTGCCGTCCTTGCCGATGATGGACAAATCAACATAACTAAAGCCGCTGTGGTTTTGCGGGTTAAAGGCCAAGCGCAGTTCACCTTCGGCAACGCTCAGACCATCTAGGGCCTGACGTATGGACTCGCCGGTGAAGCTGCCACGCACCCGTTTGAGCGCGGCCACCATGACCTTGGCGGCGGCAAAGCCTTCCATGTGTGAGGGTGAAAGCTCGGCAATCTTGGCCTCTTTGGCCAAGCTGTTGGCCTCGCCCACCATGGGGCTCTTGCCAAACTCGCTGGGGTAGACCTGGGTGACGATGGTGCCGGGTCCGTTTTTATCGAGTTCTTTGATGAATCCCGCCGAGGCATTGTTAGACAGGGTGACAAATTGGCTGCGCCCGCCCTGTGCCCGAACTCTGGCCAGCACCTGCGACACCACGCCAGCAGCGCCGATAGCGAACACGATTTGCGGATTTTCCTTGACGATTTGCGCCACTATGGGGTCGTATTCAGGCTTGGCACGGTCGAATGCGGTGACGAACATAGGCTTAATCTTGTTTTGGTTCATGCCGTTGTTTACCCCCACCATGACATCTTCACCGAAGCTGTCTTTGGCGTGGATGACGCCGATTTGCCGCATTTGCATGGCCGCCAGCAGTTCAATGGCTTTTTCAGCCTCAAGTCGATAGGTGGAGCGCACATTGAACACCCAGCGATTGACGGGTTGATGCAAGGACATGGCACCAGTGGACGGCCCCACAAAGGGCACGCCCAGGCTGCCGAGTTCTTTAGCAATGGCCTGGGAGTTGGGGGTGCCACGGGTCAGCATGAGCGACACCACTTTGTTGCTGCCGACCAAGGTCTTGGCGTTTTCCACCGATTGCTCAACCGCAAACTTGTCGTCCAGCACGATCAAGTTGATTTTTTGGCCACTGATGCCCCCCTGGGCATTGATGGCATCAAAGTAGATCTTGGCTCCTTCCACGTTTTCTTTGGCGCCCACTGCGACCACGCCCGTGATTCCAGTAGAAATGCCGATATTGATGTCTGCATGGCATAGGCCAACCAGAAGCAGAGACATGGCAATGAGTTTTTGCCGCATGTGGCGCAAACAGAAGTGCAAATAGAATGTACGCATCATAAAAGTATACGCGTAAACGCTGACATACACGGCTCTGCTTGATTACTTTTTAGGCAGTATTGATCTAGGGCAGCTTAGATATCATATCTCATCTCAATCGTTGTATACTCGCTACAGACAATTCACTACGGGAGACCCCATGAAACGCGCAACACGCTTTGTACTGACGCCACTGGCCGTGGCTATCTATTTGTCGCAAGCCCAAGCACAGACGGCGGCACCTGCCGCCGCGCCGCAAACCCCCAAGCCGACAGCCAATACCGAGACCGTGGTGGTGACCGGTTTCAAGGCCTCGCTGGAGTCCGCACTGAATAAAAAGAAAGAGGACAACGGCATTGTTGATGTCATCAAGGCGGAAGACATAGGCAAATTTCCCGACACCAATCTGGCCGAGTCTTTACAGCGCGTGCCTGGTGTGGTGATTGACCGTGATGCCGGCGAAGGCCGCAGCATCAGCGTGCGTGGTCTTGGGCCAGACTTCACCCGCGTGCGCATCAACGGCGTGGAGGCGCAAGCCACCACCGGCGGCACCGACAGCTCCGGCGGTAACAACCGTTCGCGCGGCTTTGACTTCAATGTGTTTGCTTCCGAGTTGTTTAACAGCCTCACCGTGCGCAAGAGCGCCTCTGCCGATGTGGAAGAGGGTTCTTTGGGGGCCACGGTGGATTTGCAGACTGGTCGACCATTTGATCAGAAGGGCTTTCGTGGCTCCATTGCGGTGAAAGAAAGCTACAACGATTTGTCCAAAAAAGCCACGCCTCGTGCGAGCTTCCTGCTGTCCAATACCTCTGATGATGGGGTAATAGGCGGCTTGATTTCAGGTTCTTTTTCTAAGCGCAGTCTATATGAAGAAGGTTTCTCCACTGTGCGTTGGGACAATGGTGCCTCTTCGGGCGGCTGGTGCTCTCCAGTGGGTTTCGCCACCACCACCACCAGCTATGGTTCCTTGGCGGCCAGCACCGGCACCAATACCACCTGCGGGCCAGCCGCACAGGGGGTGAACCGCATCGGCGCGAGCGCTGCTGCCAACACCGCCTACATTGCGGCCAGCGACCCCAATAATTTTCACCCACGTCTGCCGCGCTATGGTCGTCTGACCCACGAGCAGGACCGCACTGGCCTGACCGGTTCGTTCCAATTGCGCCCCAATGCCGATACGCTCTTGACCTTGGATGTGTTGTACTCCAAGCTAAGCGCCACACGCCAAGAAGACTTTATCGAAGCCTTGTCATTTAGCCGCACCCTGACCGCTGGCGGTAAGCCCCAAACCAGTGTGCTGGCGACCGAATATGCGCCCAACGGCGCACTGCTGTACGGCTCGTACAACGGCGTGGATTTGCGTTCAGAGTCGCGTTTTGACAAGCTCACCACCACGTTTACCCAACCGACCTTGAGTTTGGAGCAGTCGTTTGGCGACTCTTGGAAATTAAACGCCAGCTACGGCCAGTCGATTTCCAAATTTCGCAACCCGATACAGACCACCACCACGCTGGATGCGTTGAATGTGAATGGCTACAGCATAGACTTCCGTCAGAACGACCGTCTGCCCATCATCACTTACCCGATAGACGTGACCGCCTTGGGCAGCATGGGCATCGTCGGGGTGCCTGCAGGGGCCACTTCCATTACCAACGGCACCGCCAGCGAGATTCGCATCCGTCCGAATGGCACTGATAACCGCATCGAGAGCCTGCATGCTGATGTGGCCTACGAGGCCATCCCTGCCGTCCTCACCTTGAAGGCAGGCATTGACAGCAAGAAATACGAATTCAGTACTTTTGAATATCGTCGGACCAATGAAAGTATTTTTGCCCTGCCCAATGGCACCACGGCGGCCAGCATTTCCACCACCCTCACCGGGTTTGGCAATGGGCTGAGCCTGCCAGCGGGCACACCCACCACTTGGGTGATTCCTAATCTGAATGCCTTGGCCTCACTCTACGACATTTACTGTAACTGCCTGAAATCTGGCAGCGCAGGTGGCCCGGGTGATTTCACCCTGACCTCTATCACCAACGGCAATGCCCGTGGCAACAACCGCTCCGTGGTAGAGCAAGACACCGGCGGCTTCCTGATGGCTGATTTTTACGACAAGAAGTTGCTCGGGATTCCCGTGCGTGGCAATATTGGCGCTCGTTATGTGCAGACCAAACAATGGGCCACGGGTTACCAAGCCACCGCAGGGGGCACCGAAGTTACTGTCGAGCGCAAGTACAGCGATTTCCTGCCGTCTACCAACTTGAACTTCGAAGTCTCCAAAGACTTCATTGTGCGTGTGGCGGCTGCCAAGGTGATGTCGCGTCCCGGCTTGGGCAATCTCTCCCCCGGCGGCTCGATCAGCACCTCGGGTACCTTGTCTATTACTTCGGGTAACCCCAATCTTGAGCCATTCCGTGCCACCACGTATGATGCCAACTTTGAGTATTACATGGGCAAAGGGGCATTCATCGGTGTCGGGGTGTTCCAGAAAGACATCAACACCTACATCCAAAGTTTGCGTGTCAACATACCTTACAACCAGACTGGCTTGCCCATGTCCTTGTTGCCCTCCAACTTCAATGGCAGCGAGGTCTTTCAGGTCACCACCCCGATCAATACTAAGGGGGGCAAGCTCACCGGCTTTGAGATCAATTACCAGCAACCCTTTACCTTCCTGCCTGGTTTTGCGCGCAATTTTGGTACGGTATTGAACTACACGCAGGTGAAGTCGAAAATCAATTATCTGGTCTCCCCCACCTCTGACGTGACCATTACCGATGACCTCTTGAACCTTTCAC
>JBDKJU010000316.1:0-6572 GCA_039796435.1 Pseudomonadota bacterium
CTCCCAGCCTAGCCGAGCTTGCCTGGGCCAGACGTGTGCTTGCCGCTGCCGAGGACGCTGAAAAAAATGGCCGCGGGGCATTTTTGCTGGATGGCAAAATGATCGACAAACCCTTTATTGCCGCAGCCAGGAGAATACTGCATGTCTAAACCTTCGCTTTTGTCCGTTTTTTTCTTGTGTGTCTGCTTGAGCTTAGGTGTTCGAGCACAAGACTTCCCCAACAAAGCCATCACCCTCGTCGTGCCATACCCACCCGGAGGTTCGAACGATGTCTTTGCGCGCAATGTGGGCAAAGAGCTCGCTGAGTTGCTCAAGCAGCCCGTGGTGATCGACAACAAACCTGGTGCCAGTGGCACCACCGGCACCGCCATGGTCAGCCGCGCCCCTGCCGATGGTTATACCCTCGTGGTGGTGTCCTCCAGCATGACCACCAATACGGCCATACAAAAGGGCGCCAATGCCTTTGATCCCGTGCGCCAGCTCACCCCCGTGGCCATGCTGGCAGAAGGCCCCATGCTGGTGGCAGTGAACCCTGACTTCCCGGCCAAAACGCCGCAAGAGCTCATCTCCGCCATCAAGGCCAAACCTGGCGCGCTCAACTACGGCAGCTCTGGCCCCGGCAGCATCAACCAATTTGGAACGGAGCAACTCAAGGCCATGGCCGGACTTCAGCTCACCCATGTGCCGTATCGTGGCATGAACCCCGCTGTCACCGACCTGATCGGCGGACAGATCCAAATAATCATGGCCTCTGGGCCCAGTCTATTGCCGATGATACGTGCCGGCCGCATCCGCGCCGTGGGCATCACCAGCCCCAAAGCCAGCGCCATTGCCCCCGAACTCATGCCGATGGCCAGTGCCGTGCCTGGCTATGAATTCAGCCTCTGGTGGGGCCTCTTCGCGCCGGCAGGCATGCCTGCTGCAATTGTCCAGCGACTCAATCAGGCGATCAATCAAGTGCTCTTAAAGCCCACGATCAAGCAGATGTTTTTGAACGAAGGTGCCGAAGTCAAGCCACTCAGTGCAGAACAATTTGCTGATGTCCTCAAGGCCGACATCGCCCGCGCCCGTGCCATTGCCAACAAGCAAGGCATCGTCGGTGAGTAAAAACAAAGGCCCGCTGTCCGGCATCAAGGTCATCGATCTGGCGGCCTACATCGCCGGTCCTTACGCAGCCACCTTGCTCGCCGATCAGGGCGCAGAAGTGCTCAAAATCGAGCCCCCCGAGGGCGATAATCTGCGCCATTACCCCTCGACCCTCGCACAAGAAAGCCGCGCCTTTTTGGGCATCAACCGCAGCAAAACCGGCAGGGTATTGAACCTAAAAAACCCGGCCGAGCAGCAGCAACTGTATGCCTTGCTGAATGACTGCGATGTGCTGATTCACAATTTTCGCGCAGGCGTGGCAGAGCGCCTCGGCATAGGCTATGAATCGCTGGCAGCGCGCTTTCCCCGGCTGTTGTACTGCGTCTTAAGTGGCTACGGCAGCCAAGGGCCCTTGGCTGGCAGAGCTGGCTATGACCAAGTGCTGCAAAGCTTCAGCGGCCTTGCCCACGAACAAAATCAGGCCGCCCCCCAGCTGTTGTATGGCTCGGTGGTGGACACCATGGCGGGCACCTTACTTGCCGGAGCCATTAGCAGCGCTTTGTACGAGCGTGAACGCTCCGGGCAGGGACAGAAGGTCGAAGTGTCGCTGTTGAGCGCGGCCTTGTCCATGCAATCTGCCCGTCTCATCAAGACCCCCAACGAGCCTCGCGACATTGCCCGCGACATGCGCTCAGGCGGCATCACTGGCATTCACCCTTGCCTGGAGGGGCATCTTTACCTCTCAGCCAATACTGCTCATTTCTGGCAAGCCTTGTGTGAATTGTGTGGTCTGACAGAGTGGCTGGTTGAGCGCTACGACACCGTGCGCAAACGCGCCACACACGCCGACGAACTGCTGCCTAAACTCCGTCAGGTGCTTGCCCAAAAAAGCGCACTGGCGTGGGAAGCGCTTTTAAGTGAGCGTGTCCCCTGTTCTGCAGTACGGCCATTGGCCGATGTATTTGAGCACCCGCAGTGCACCCCCCATCTCCACACCTTCACTCACCCCAAGGCCGGCGTTTATGTGGGCTTTGCCCACGCCGCCAGCTTCTCACGTTCGGGTGCCCCCCTGCCTTTTTCCGCCCCTTTGCTCCGCTCATGAAAACCCTACTCCTTAGTTTATTGCTCATCGGTCAGGCCTACGCTGCCTGGCCAGACAAAGCCCTTAAGTTTGTGGTGCCTTACTCACCTGGTGGCGGTGCCGATACCGCCGCGCGCGTGGTGGCGCAAAAGCTTTCAGAACAACTGGGACAAGCCATCGTGATAGAAAATAAGCCTGGCGCCGGTGGCACACTCGGTGCGGACGCAGTGGCCAAGGCCCCTGCCGACGGCTACACCTTACTGTTTGATGCCTCGGGCTTCACCGTCAACGGGGCCTTGCGCAAATTGAGCTATGACCCGCTCAAGGACTTCATCCCTATCTCTTTGATCGTGACTGCGCCGCAGATTTTGGCAGTGCCGGCCAATTCTCCCTACAAAAATCTGGGTGAATTGATCGCCTATGCCAAAGTCAATCCGGGCAAGCTCTCTTTTGGTTCTTCAGGCACAGCCACTGCCTCACATCTGGTGTCCGAGTTCCTATCGATCGACAACAAGATCGACATGCTGCATATTCCCTACAAGGGCGGAGCACCTGCCATTGCGGACGTGCTGGCGGGCAATATCGGTTTTTATTTTGGCAACGCCTCCACTACCCTGCCGCATGTGAACGGCGGTAGGTTGCGGGCTCTGGCGGTCAGTGCCAAAGAACGCATGAAGGCTCTGCCCAATGTGCCCACCGCCAGCGAAGCTCTGGGCCGTGAGTTTGAGGTGTTGGAATGGAATGGCCTGTGGCTGCCCAAAGGCACGCCCAATGAGGTGGTGCAGCGTCTGGCCAAAGAAGTGCAGGCAGTCATGGCTGATGCCAAAGTACGCGAGCGCTTCGGCCAGATCGGAGTCAATCCCATGGGCAACTCTCCTGCTGAATTTGCCCGCTATGTTGAGGCCGAGATCAGGCGTTGGGAAGCGGTAGTGAAAACCCGAGGCATCAAGCCCGACTAGCCAACTCCAGATACAGCGCACTGTATCGCTTGACCATAGTGGGCAAGGAAAACTCCTGCTGCGCCCGTTGGTAAGCCGCCTCGGCATAGCTCTGACGCAAGGCCGCATCGCGCCACATAGTGTTCATGGCCTGCGCCAATTGCGCCACATCACCGTGAGGAAATAACACCCCGGTCACCCCATCGACCACCAATTCAGGATTGCCGCCTACTCGTGTGGCCAACACCGGCAGGCCGGTGGCCATGGCCTCCAGCACCGTGTTGGAAATGCCCTCGGCACGTGAGGGCAAACAAAACACATCCATCTGCTTGAGGAAATGCGGTATGTCTTTTTGTTCCCCCGCCAAAGTGACCTGTGCCTGCAAACCGTGTGCGGCAATGCTGTGTTCAAGCCGTGGGCGCATCGGCCCCTCGCCCACGATGAGCAGATGCAAACGTCTGGCCTCCTCATTGGCTGCCACCAGTCTGGCCAAGGCCTCGATCAACAACCACTGCTCTTTCACATCTTGCAGTCGTCCCACCGTGCCAAACACCAGCTCGGGTGCTGGTGTGGTGCGAGGCAACGCTGTTCGAGTCGTCGGCAAAGTTTGGCCCGTCTCGCCTGTCTGAACGTGGCGCACGAAACGCGACAAGTCCACGCCATTACAAATCGGGGTAATGCGATGAAGCGGCACGCCCACATCCTCATGCAGACCACGCGCCAAGTCATGCGACACCGCGGTGAAATGATGAATCAGCGGACGGTGCAATTTTTTTAGCAGCAGTATTTTTTTATTTTTCCCATCCGGGTCGTGCATGTCTCGGCCATGTTCCCCATGTATGCGCACCCGCACACCAGCCAAGCAAGCGGGCAACAATGCATCCAAGGCGGTGAGATTGCGGGTGTGCACCACATCGGGTTTCAGCGCACGCAATGCCCGCCACACTCTTAACTGTGCCCCACGGTCATTGCCCTGCGGTGCCTTGTGCATTTCCAATAGGGGAATGTGTTTGTCCCTGATGCGCTCTCGAAACTCAGTGGCATTGGTCATGCAGATCAGCGAGTGTCTGATCTTGTCGGGATCGGTATGATTGAGCAGATTCACCACCCCATTTTCCAGCCCACCAGTGGCCAGCTGATGAATCACATGGCAGACATGCACAGGCATCATTGCAGGCTGTTTCTGAGCCACTGCGCACGCATTTTCAAATAGTTGTCTGACCAAGGAGTAAAACGTGGCAGCTCAAAAACAGGGCTGTCGGCATCACAGGCCCCTTGGCGAGTGGAGAAGGCATGGCTAAAGCCGGCCTCTTTCACTAATGCCACTTCACGCGCCGCAAAGTCTTGTCCTGGCACGCCGTTGGGGTAAGCAAAAAAAGGCACCTCGCTTTGCAGCAAATCTTGCAAGCGACGACGACTGTGCTGAATTTCGCGCCTGGCTTCTGCCTCGGGCAGGCGCGACAAAATCGGGTGTGAGCAGGTGTGTGCGCCAATGTGCATGCCCATGCCCGCCAGCCGCCGCAACTGTTCAGGATTCATCATGAGGGTGGTTGTATCGTCCGTGGCGTCTATGTCGTCCTTATAGTAAACGCGACAAGCCCGCTCAATGTCGGCCACGGCCTGTTGTCGCGCCGGTGCCGACAGGTGTTTGACCGCAAGAATGAGTTGCGCCGCCAGTGCTCCTCTTGCCGCCAACACGGGGGGGATATCCACCCGTTGCCATGTTTGCAGCTCGCTTGCATGCGCAGAGCTCAAATCAATATGAGTCAAGCGGCAGGCACTGATGGCCTCAGCCACCCGATCATTAAACATCATGCCGCCGTCCAGATAATCCGTGGCAATAAAGAAGGTGGCAGACAAGCCCAGTTTTTTAAGAATGGGCGCCGCCACACGCAAATTATCCTCATAGCCATCGTCGAAGGTGATGATGGTGGCATTGGCAGGCAGGCGACCTGACTGCATTTGCGCCAGCGCCTCGGGCATGCTCATGAAATGAGCAAAGCCCTGCATTTGACGCAACTGCTGCTCAAACTGCACAGCGGTGGGGATGGCAAACAAACTATCGCTTGCCTTGGCCAACACACGATGATAAATCAAGACCGTGAGTCGGCGCTGAAATAAATGTCTTATCTGCATGACGCAAAAAGAGTGTGGTGCTTAAAATGCCGCATACAGCCATTTTATTCACCCAGAGTCAAACCTCCATTTAACGCCCATGCTTCGTTCTCTTTTGGTATTACTGATCGTGATGGGTGGGCTGCCCCTGATATTCAAATTGCCCTACATCGGGGTGTACCTGTATCTGTGGATCAGCATGATGAATCCACACCGCATGACCTACGGTTTTGCCTTTGACTTTCCCTTTGCTTTGGTGCTGGCAGTCACCACCATCGCCGTGGCCATGGGCACCAAACTGCGTCGAGGCGTGCCTCTCACAGCACAGTCTGGCCTCTTAATTCTGTTTGTGCTGTGGATGTCGGTCACCTCACTCACCGCATTAAATAAACAAAACTTGGTCTACGATCAATGGATCATCGTGATCAAGATGATGACCATGCTCTTCATCTGCTGCGTGCTGGTGTACGAGAAAAAAACCATACACTGGCTGGTGTGGGTCCTGGTGGGGTCGATCGCTTTTTTCGGTGCCAAGGGAGGCGTGTTCACCGTGCTCACCGGCGGTGCCTACCGTGTCTGGGGCCCGCCGAGCAGCTATATCGAAGGCAATAACGAACTGGCACTGGGTCTGGTGGCCTTGCTGCCACTGATGTACTACCTGTACCTGACCGAAAAAAATAAATGGATTCGGCGCTTGATCATTTTCATGATGGTGACCTGTACTTTTTCTATACTCGGCAGCCATTCGCGTGGTGCCTTGCTGGCATTGGTCGCCGGCATCACCTTATTGGGCCTGAAAAGCAAACGTCCGATGCTCACCGTGGTCATCATCGTGGTGAGCTTGCCCCTGCTCATTGCCTTTATGCCAGAAAAATGGACGGGGCGCATGAAAACCATTCAGACCTACGAGCAGGACATGTCTGCCAATCAGCGTCTCAATACCTGGGCCACGATTCTGAATATGATCAAAGACAGGCCCATCGTCGGCGCAGGGTTCCGTCTAGACAACTCCTACATCTACAACAAATACAGCCCCGATAAGCAGGCTGCCTACCACGCCGCCCACAGCCTGTATTTTCAATGCTTGGGGGAGCACGGCATTCCAGGCCTACTCATCTACTTGTCGCTGGCCATCAGTACCTATCTTAAGGCGGGCAAACTGTCCAAACTCAGTCGCCAAAGGCCAGAGTGGGAATGGGGCGAACACTTGATGCGCATGCTGCAGGCCAGTCTGGTTGGCTTTGGGGTCGGCGGCGCTTTTCTGGGGCTCTTGCACTGGGACATGCCCTACTTTTTTGTTGCCTTGGTCATCATCTATGAGCGCTGGCTGAAAGAGCAGTCAGCCAAACCCG
>JBDKJU010000317.1:0-2615 GCA_039796435.1 Pseudomonadota bacterium
ATGGATTTCACCATTGCCTTTGAACACCCCAGTCTTGACGAAACCAATCAAAGAGTGGTGGTCAATGTCAATGAAGGGCGTTTTGCCGAAGAGGTGGCTCGCGCCCGCACTTTCTGCTTCACCAAAGACGTGGAGTTTATGCGGGCCAATCGACTTGCCTTGGGTGGCAACCTCAACAACGCCATCGTACTAGATCCCTACAAAATTCTAAATCAAGGCGGGCTGCGTTTTGCCGACGAACTGGCGCGCCATAAATTGCTGGATGCCTTAGGCGATCTCTACCTGCTGGGCATGCCCATCATTGGGCAATACACCGCGCTGAAGTCAGGCCATGCACTCAATAATCAACTGGCGCGTGCAGTGTTGGCACAGAGTGAAAATTACGACATTATTCAGTGCTGACCCCTGTGTAACGATTAGAAGGATAATTCTTTTGGTCCAAAGACACGCACATTATTCTTAGTGCTAAGCTGTTGTCTAAAACGCTCACCAACAGCGTAAAAACTTCCCGCCGCCTCGGTTAAAAGAGCCCACCTAAAAATTGGTTATCTAATAATGTTGCATTCATGTTCATCAGCTAAATTGCAAAAGGCGCTCGACATATCGCGCGATTGGATCAACTTCAAGATTCACTTTATCGCCAACACTTAGATGGTGCAAAGTCGTGACCAACCAGGTGTGCG
The DNA here is from genome assembly GCA_039796435.1 of Pseudomonadota bacterium. Lineage (GTDB taxonomy): Bacteria > Pseudomonadota > Gammaproteobacteria > Burkholderiales > Casimicrobiaceae > JBDKJU01. The sequence continues at coordinate 684 of JBDKJU010000317.1, forward strand.
GAATGAGGTTGACTTCAAAGATTGTGCCCTCAACCGCATTCACAGTGAGGCTCACGCCGTTCACGGCAATAGAGCCTTTGCGTGCGATAAATTTTGCCAAATCGGCGGGGGCAGAGACACGCAAGACGTGGCTTTCAGCCTTGGCTTGCACGTCGATCACGACACCCAGTCCGTCAACATGACCACTGACCATGTGCCCGCCCAAGACATCTGCCAGAGTGAGTGATTTTTCCAAATTCACTTCCCCCACTTTGTCCAACCCCACGGTCAAGGCAAGCGTGTGCGCCGAGACATCGTAGCCCAGCACCTCATCTTGTTTATACACCACGGTCAAACAAACTCCTTGATGCATGATGGAATCACCGATCTGCACTAAGGCGATCGGCCAGCTGCCACATGCTACTCTGATATGCACCCCGTCCTGCAGGGGACTCACATGGATGATTTGACCGACGCCGCTGACTATTCCTGTAAACATTTTGTGTATCTTAATCTTAAGTCCGGACCCAAGCCAAAAGTGTCTATTAGCGACCACTGCGCCTCGGGGAGCTGCTGCAATTCTGGTAAATAAAACATCGGCATGCCACTGCTACCGATCAGTTTGGGGGCTAAATAAATCAGCAATTCGTCCACCAGTCCCGCTGCGATAAATGAGCCCGTCAGACGTGCGCCTGCCTCAAGATGGAGTTCATTAATTTTGCGCCTGCCCAACTCATCCAACAAAGCCCCTAAATCAACCTTATGGTTCAGATTTGGCAGAGAAATGATCTCGGCATGCGCAGGCAGATCTCTTGGCTGGCGATGCGCCACCACCACCAGCACCGGAGCACCATTGGCAAAGATTTTGGCCTGCGGTTTGAGCAAGGCGAGGTGGTCTACCACCACTCGCAAAGGTTGCTTGGCCCCTGCAGGCAAACACTGATAACGCACAGTGAGTTCGGCATCGTCCGCAGCGATAGTGCCGCCGCCAGCAAGTATGGCCCCTGCGCGCGCGCGCCATTGGTGACCGTCTTGTCGCGCAGCTAAGGAGGTAATCCATTGACTTGTGCCATCAGCAAGCGCGGTCCGCCCATCGAGGCTGGTGGCCATCTTGGCACGCACATAAGGACGCCCACTGCGCATGCGGGTGCAAAAGCCTTGGTGCGCCCGCTGCGCTTCTGCTGCCCCTAAACCCACGTGTACTTGAATACCAGCTGCTCGCAAGCAGGCCAGACCTTTGCCATTCACGTCGGGATTGGGGTCCAAACAGGCCACCCACACCTCTTTGATACCTGCCTTGATAATGCTGTCGCAACAACTCTCGGCACGCCCACTATGCCCGACATGTGCGCAAGGCTCCAAGCTGACAAACAAACGCGCAGCATGTGTATCCGCAAGAGACAAGCCCGAGAGTGCCATTTGTTCCGCGTGTAAGCCCCCGTAAGCCTGAGTAGCGCCCTCCGCAATCACTTTTCCATCACGCACGATGACACAGCCAACCCCCGGATTGGGACGTGCAATAGCGATGTTTTGCTCGCCCAGAGCAATGGCTCTGCGCATGGCCTCTATATCAGTCATGGCTTGGGCTTGCGGTTGACTTCTTTGATGGCATCTGCAAACTCGTTCACGTCACTAAAACCCATGTAGACGGAAGCAAAGCGAATATACGCCACTTTATCCAGCTGCTTCAACTCGTGCATGACCAAGTCGCCAATATCGCGTGTGCCCACTTCTCGTTCACCGGTGCTGGCCAATTGCTGTACGATGCGCGCAATCGCCAGGTCCACATACTCGGTGGCGACAAATCTTTTATGCAGGGCCTTTTGCATACTGCTGCGCAGTTTTTCAATATTGAATTCGCTGCGCGTATTATTGTTTTTGACTACCTGCGGCATGCGCACTTCCACCGTCTCAAAGGTGGTGAAGCGCTTGTCACAGCCCAAACACCGCCTG
>JBDKJU010000318.1:0-3431 GCA_039796435.1 Pseudomonadota bacterium
GCCTCGGCCTGTCGTGCAATCAAGTGGCCACCGGCCTTGCCATTGCTATTCTGGGTGCGGGGCTGTCGGCCTTTCTCGGGCAAGCATGGGTGGGCAAGTCGCTCACCCCGGCCCAAGCGCACTGGGGGGCGGTCAGTGATCTGCCCTTTGTGGGCAAGGCCTTTTTCAGTCTGCACCTAATGGCCTACCTGACCTTTGCCTTGGCCTTGATCTTGCACTGGGTATTAAATAAAAGTCGCCTTGGGCTTTTGCTGAGAGCCATTGGTGAAAACCCGCAATCAGCCCACGCCTTGGGTTATGGCGTAGGCAAAATTCGTTGCTTGGCGGCCTTGGCCGGGGGGGCGTTTTGCGGTGTCGCCGGCGCTTATCTTTCCTGTGTCGCCACGCCTTTGTGGGTAGAGGGCATGACGGCTGGGCGGGGCTGGATCGCCTTGGCACTCACCACTTTCGCTACCTGGCGACCGCTGCGCACGGCTTTTGGGGCCTTGTTGTTCGGGGCGGTGACCACTGTGCAGTTCAGCTTGCAGGGTTTTGGCGTCGATATACCGTCGCAGCTGCTGGCCATGTTGCCTTATGCCGCCACCATCGTGGTGTTGGTGCTGATTTCACGCAAACCTGACTTCATCAAATTAAACATGCCTGCGTCTTTGGGCAAAACATTCAAGCCTTGATGGACTCGGTGTGGCAGGAAGTAGGGCGCTTGCTCACCCACGGCGACTCAAGTTTGTGGCCCATCGTGTGGCTGTCGGTGCAGGTGAGTGGCACGGCAGTGGTCATCGGCTCTTTGATTGGCTTGCCACTGGCCGCGTGGCTGGTGATGCAAAAAGGGGCCTGGGTGGTCACTGTGCGCAGCTGTCTAAATGCGCTCATGGGTTTCCCGCCGGTGGTGTTGGGCTTGCTGGTCTATTTGCTGCTGTCTCGTTCCGGGCCTTTGGGGCACTGGGGTATATTGTTTACCCCTTCGGCCATGGTGGTGGCGCAGGTGCTGCTCATCACCCCCATCATCACCGCCTTGGCAGCACAGAGTCTGGCTGATGAGCACAGGCAATTGGCGCGTTTGCTGGATGTCTTGCATGTGCGCGGGTTGTTGCGTTTGCGCACTTTGCTGTGGGAGACACGCCACAGCCTGTTTACGGCCGTATTGGCGGGTTTGGGGCGAGCGTTTGCTGAAGTCGGGGCGGTGATGATGGTGGGCGGTAACATAGACGGGGCCACGCGGGTGATGACCACTGCCATTGCTCTGGAAACCAGCAAGGGGGAGCTGGCAACGGCCATTGCCTTGGGGATTATTCTGCTGTGTCTGGTGTTTTTGTTGAATCTTTTGGCGCAGGCCGTGCGCAGAAAATAACGCCTGCCGTGACTACATCCTATTCCATGTTGCTGCAACAGATTTCTTTAGAAATGGCGGGCGTGCGCCGCTTGGCGGGCATAGACTTAAGTTTGAGGCAAGGCAGGATTTACGCCCTTCTGGGTGCCAATGGGGCAGGCAAAACCTTGGTGCTGAAACTCATGGCGGGTCTGTTGACCCCCAAGTCCGGGCAGGTGCTCATTGATCCACGAGAGGTGCATTATCTGAGTCAGCAGGCCTTGTTTTTGCGCCGCAGCGCCCAAGAAAATTTACGTTACTGTCAGCACTTGCGTCCGGGTTTGAGCGAGGCATTGATCAGCACCACGTTACAAAAGTTTCAACTGCAACATTGCGCACATCAGCTGGCACACACTCTCTCTGGGGGCGAGCAACAGCGACTGGCACTGGCGCGTGCCACCTTGTTAAGTCCCAAATGGATTTTGCTTGACGAACCGACGGCGGCACTTGACCCGGTAGCCACTCAAAGTATGGAACAGGCCATGTTGGCTTTGGCGCAGGCCGGAACAGGCTTGGTGCTGGTGACTCATTCTCTGGGGCAGGCCAAACGCATGGCGGACGTGGTGTTGTTCCTGCATCAAGGGCGCATTACCGAGCAGACCGATAAAAAGGTATTTTTTTCTTCTCCCACGAGCGCAGAAGCCCAAGCCTACATGCGGGAGGAGTTGGGGGCCGAATAAAGCCTAGGGCGCAATGAGAGGCAGAAATCGGTCTCCCACTTGCGCCTGCTGCGTGGCACACCACTGCTGTGCGCTCTGCACCTTACCACCGGCGCTGTGAAGTTGTGCTATTTGTATGCACCCTTGCTCGCAGGCGAGGTGCACTGCCTGATCTATTTTGATGATGGTGCCCGCTGGCGCATTGGGGCCGGCACTGCTGCTTGCTGGCTCAAACTGTGCATCCAGCAATTTGACTCGTAGGAGACGGTCGTTTTTTGACCAGTTGACCACGGCCCCAGGACTGGGGGTGAGGGCCTGAATGGCGCGGGTCAGTGATTCGGCGTGGCCAAACTTGATCAGGCTTTCAGACTTGAGAATTTTGTTGGCGTAGCTCACGCCTTGCGGGCTTTGCGCCACTGCCTTGAGCTGAGCTCTTTGGGCGAGAAATTGCACGACCAGTTCTGCTCCTTGTCTTGACAGTTTGTCGTGCAGAGTTTGGGCATTGTCTCGCGGCGAAATGGGAGTCACCGCATGGCAATACACGGGCCCGGTGTCTAGACCCGCTTCCATGTGCATGATGCAGATACCAGTCTCTGTGTCACCCGCCTCTATGGCACGTTGAATGGGGGCGGCGCCACGCCAACGTGGCAGCAGTGAGGCATGGATGTTGACGCAGCCGTAGGGGGGCGTGTCCAGCACGGCTGGTGGCAAAATCAGGCCATAAGCGGCGACAATCATGAGTTTGGCCTCGTAAGCGGCCAAACGCGCCAAGGTAGATGCCTCTTTGAAGTTCAGCGGTTGCTCAACCGGCAGGCCATGCGCTAAAGCGACTTGTTTGACGCTAGAGGCCATGAGCTGCTGTCCGCGACCGGCCGGCCGATCAGGCTGTGTGTACACCGCCACCACTTGATGTCCTGCCTGTAACACGGCCTGCAAGGCCTGCGCTGCAAATGCGGGGGTACCCGCAAAAACAATTCTCATCGCGTTCGTGACAGCTCGCGTGCGCGTTTTTGCTGTTTGCCGCGGATGCGATTTTGTTTCAATGAGCTCAGGTACTCAACAAATACCTTGCCCTTCAAGTGGTCAAGCTCATGTTGAATGCACACGGCCAGTAAACCATCGGCATGCAGAATCTGCTTTTCGCCTTTCACATTGACAGACTCAAGCGTGATTTCAGCAAAGCGTTTGACCTCCTCATAAGTGCCGGGCACCGACAAACAGCCTTCTTCGCCCGTGGCCTCGCCTTTTTGTGCTGTGATTTTGGGGTTGATGAATACGCGCGGCTCGTTTCTGTCTTCACTGATGTCCATGACCACCAGCTGTTCATGGACATTGACCTGCGTGGCCGCAAGGCCAATGCCTTTGGCCTCATACATGGTGGCGAACATATTGTCCACCAACACCTG
>JBDKJU010000319.1:0-3598 GCA_039796435.1 Pseudomonadota bacterium
CGCTGTGGTCGGCGCCGGACCAGCGGGCCTCGCTGCGGCAGTCAATTTGGCCGAGGCCGGTCATCAAGTCAGCCTGTTTGAGGCCAGCCATCAAATTGGCGGGCAATTCAACCTCGCCAAACAAATCCCCGGCAAAGAAGAGTTTGCCGAAACCCTGCGTTATTTCGCCTATCAATTGCAGGCCAAAAACGTTGATGTGCGTTTGAACACCCGCGCAGAAGCCGCAGACCTCGCAGCCTATGAAGACGTGGTGCTGGCCACCGGCATCAGCCCACGCCGCCCCAAAATCGAGGGCATAGAACTGCCGCACGTGCTCTGCTACACCAGCCTGCTCAGTGGACAACAAAGTGCAGGACAAAAAGTCATCATCATTGGCGCCGGCGGCATCGGGTTTGATGTGGCCGAGTACCTCTTGCACCACCGCGACGATGCCCCTAGCAATACATCTGCACATGCCGCATCTGCACACGCCGCCACACTTGACCCTGACTTTCTGCGCCATTGGAAAGCCGGGTGGGGCGTGGGGGACAACCAAAGCTCTCCCGGCGGTCTCAGCACGCCACAACCTGCCCCGCCCATCAGACAGCTGACCATGCTGCAAAGGCGCAGTGGCAAAATGGGCGAGACGCTTGGCAAAACCACCGGCTGGATACACCGCTCCACCCTCAAGGCCAAAAAAGTAGACATGCGCACGGGGGTCAACTACGAACGCATCGTGCCAGAAGGCCTATGGCTTAGTTATGGCGAAAAACGCGAGGGCATGGAGCTTTTGCAGGCAGACAACATTATTGTCTGTGCCGGTCAAGAACCTTTACGTGCCCTCGAGTCCGCTTGTCGTGCCGCCGGCAAGACCGTGCATATTATTGGCGGGGCCAAAGAAGCCACCGAACTCGATGCCAAACGGGCCATCCGCGAAGGCACAGAATTGGCCATGACAATTGCTTAAGCGGTATAATGTCGCTGTTTTGCTACAAATTATCAAAGTCTCGTGATTTCATTCACGGCATACCTGCGGTGGGCTTTTTTAAACAGTTAGGAAATTTATCTCTATGAACGAATTTATTTTGGCGGCCTTACAAGGCATGATTCAACTCCCCTGGTGGGGCTATGTCGTGCTCACCCTGGTGCTGACCCACATCACCATCGCCTCGGTCACCATCTATTTGCACCGCACCATGTCGCACCGCGCCATGGACTTGCACGCCATTCCCAGCCACTTTTTCCGCTTTTGGCTGTGGCTCACCACGGGTCAAGTCACCAAAGAATGGGTTGGCGTGCACCGCAAACACCACGCCAAATGTGAACAAGAAGGCGACCCGCACAGCCCTGTGGTGTATGGCATTAAAAAAGTATTTTGGCAAGGCGCCGAACTTTACCGTGTGGCCAGCAAAGACAAGGCCGAAATCAACAAATACAGCGTGGGCTGTCCTGATGACTGGATAGAGCGTCACCTCTACACCCCGTACACCTTCTATGGTCCGGTGGTCATGTTGCTTATCGACATGCTGTTGTTTGGCGCCGCCGGCGTGACCATTTGGGCGGTGCAAATGCTGTGGATACCCGTCACTGCCGCTGGCGTGATCAATGGGGTTGGCCACTGGTTTGGCTATCGCAACTACCACTGCGAAGATGCCAGCCGCAACATCGTGCCTTGGGGCATTATTATTGGTGGCGAAGAACTGCACAACAACCACCATGCCTTTGGCACCTCTGCCAAATTCTCCGTCAAAAAAGGTGAGTTTGACCTCGGTTGGCACTACATCCGCGCACTCGAAATCATGGGGCTTGCCACGGTCAAAAAACTGCCCCCTCAACTGAAACTCCTGCCCGCAGCACACAGCTCTGATTACGACAATCTACAAGCCATCGTCACGCATCGCTACCATGTGGCACAACAGTCTTTGCGCATGATGAAAAAAACCTGGAAGGCCGAGGTCAAATCCCTCAAAAAACGCTTTCAGGAAACTGGTGCCGAAGCTGACAAATCACGCTGGGAGCAGCTCAAATCAGCTTGGCAAACCTTAGCCAAAGACACCGTCCTCGCCGCCGATGAAAAGACCAAACTTGAGCAGGCCTTGGCCGGTCACAGCGCTTTAACGCACGTGTACAAAATGCGTGCTGAACTGGTCAGCCTGTGGGCACGCTCCAGTGACTCACGCGAGCAGTTGGCAGCTCGCTGGCAGGCTTGGTATCGCTCGGCAGAGCTCTCTCCCCTGCCCGCCATGGTGAGCTTTAGCCAGCAACTACGCCGCTACGCTTAAGCACCTAGGTTTTCGCTTTCATCTCAGTCCCTTCATTCACCTCATGGGCATGGCTATAATACCGCTTTGCCCGAGGTAAATAATGCGTTTGGTACGCAAAGCCTACACCTTTGACGATGTCCTGCTTCTTCCCGCGCACTCGCAAGTCCTCCCGCGCGATGTTTCCCTAAATACCCAGTTCACCCGCGACATTGCGCTTAATGCGCCCATCGTCTCATCCGCCATGGATACCGTGACCGAGGCACGTTTGGCCATTGCCTTGGCGCAGTGGGGGGGCATTGGCGTCATTCATAAAAATCTATCGCCGGAGCTGCAGGCCGCAGAAGTGCGCAAAGTCAAACGCCATGAAGCTGGTATCTTGCGCGACCCCATCACCATCACCCCCACCGCCACGGTAGGGCAGGCAGCCAGCATCATGCGTGAACGCAAAATCTCCGCGCTGCCCGTGGTCGAAGGCAAACAGCTGGTGGGCATAGTCACCCACCGCGATGTGCGTTTCGAACAACACCTTGACTGGCCAGTAACCAAAGTCATGACCGCACGCGACAAGCTTGTCACCGTCAAACCCGGGGTCAGCATGGACGAGGCCAAAGCCCTCATGCACGAACACCGCCGCGAACGCGTGCTGGTGGTGAACGACGCCAACGAGCTCTACGGCCTCATCACCGTCAAAGACCTCACCAGTTCCACCGAACACCCGCATGCCTGCAAAGACAGTGAAGGTCGCCTGCGCGTGGCCGCTGCCGTGGGCGTGGCAGGCGACACCGATGAGCGCGTGGCCGCTCTGCTTGTTGCTGGCGTGGACGCCATCGTGGTCGACACCGCCCACGGACACTCCGAAGGCGTGCTTGCCCGCGTGCGGTGGATGAAAAAACACCACCCCGAAGTGCAAGTCATCGGTGGCAATGTGGCCACCGCCGCCGGTGCCAAGGCGCTGGCCGATGCCGGCGCTGATGGGGTAAAAGTCGGCATTGGACCAGGCTCTATCTGCACCACCCGTATCGTCACCGGCGTGGGTGTGCCACAAATCACCGCCATCGAACAAGCCGTCTCTGGCCTCACGGGCACGGGCGTCCCAGTCATCGCCGATGGCGGCATCCGCTACTCCGGCGACATGGCCAAGGCCATTGCAGCAGGCGCCCACTCGGTCATGTTGGGCAGCATGTTTTCCGGCACCGACGAAGCCCCGGGAGAGATCATCCTCTTTCAAGGCCGCTCTTATAAAGCCTACCGTGGCATGGGTTCGCTCGGGGCCATGGCACAAGGCTCCAAAGACCGTTACTTTCAAGACAGCGAAAACAACGCCGACAAGCTCGTGCCCGAAGGCATCGAAGGCC
>JBDKJU010000320.1:0-3395 GCA_039796435.1 Pseudomonadota bacterium
GCGTACTGCAAACTGCACGGTGCCATCCACGGTGGCGAACAGGGTGTGGTCTTTGCCCATCCCGACATTCACACCAGGGTGAATGGTGGTGCCACGTTGACGCATGATGATAGAACCCGCGGTCACAAACTCACCGCCATAGGCTTTTACACCCAAACGTTTGGACTCTGAATCACGTCCATTGCGCGTAGAGCCGCCGCCTTTTTTGTGTGCCATGTGTGTTCCTCTTTACTTAATTGCGTTTGCCGCCATCAAGCGACTCGGTCAGGGTTTTGAACTCATCCCATTTGCCATCACGAGCCAATGCTGCCTGATCTGGCCAAGTGGTGGGATCGTGCATGGCGAATTTGCTGCCCGCATCATGCAAGATGCTCTTCAACTTATCCACGGGTGCTGCCGCGAGGTCTGCAAATGTCACGATACCTGCTGCATTGCACAGTTGTGCAATCTTGGGGCCAATGCCCTCGATGATCTCAAGATCGTCGGCACCAGTTTTGGTCTTGCCAAATACCTTGGCGCTGCGCTTGGCAGGTGCTTGGGCAGCTGCAGCAACCGCAGGGGTTGCGCCTGCGGCAAAGCTGGCGATTTCAACGCCACCCGCACCAATGATGGAGGTAATCTGTACTTCGCTGAAATATTGACGATGGCCCTGACGCTTCTGATAGTGCTTGCGACGACGCATCTTGAAAATCTTGACCTTGTCAAGACGACCTTCAGAAACCACGGTGGCCTTGACCGAAGCGCCTGCAACCAAAGGGGTGCCAATTGCAGTGCCAGCGCTGTCAGCGCCCACTACCATCAACACTTCACCAAAAGTCACTGCCTCGCCAATGGTCTGTGGTATCTGTTCTATTTTGAGTTTTTCGCCAGCAGCAACGCGATATTGCTTGCCACCGGTTTTTATGACCGCATACATGTGAGAGTTCCTAGTTTGATTCAAAAAAGCTTTAAAAATCCTTAAATCCCTCTGCTTTTAAAGAGGAACTGAGCATTATAAACCAAAACAAGTACTTGGTCAAAAAATGTGCACAGACCCTCGCCCTCTGCGCTACAATTTGTTCATGAAGATAATACACTTTTTTGGTCTGTGCTTACTTACCGGACTCGCCTCTTTGGCTACAGCGCAAACTTGGCCAAGCAAAAATCTCACTATCGTGGTGCCTTACCCTGCCGGAGGCACCTCTGATGTCCTTGCGCGTCTGCTGCAAAAGCCGCTAAGTGAGGCATTGGGTGTGACCGTCGTGATTGAAAACAAAACTGGTGCGGGGGGGATGTTGGGCGCAGGCTCTGTGGCCATGAACAATGACGGGCACACTGTATTGCTCACCGATCTGGGCGGATTAACGACGGGCATATTAACCATCAAAGATCTCCCCTTCAAGGCTGAACAGCTGCAAGGGGTAGGCATGCTGGCATATTCACCCCACCTGCTTGCCGTGCACCCCGGGGTGACGGCGAATAATTTAAAAGAACTGGCCGTTTACTCGCAGAAAACACCACTCTCGTTGGCTTCTGCAGGTTCTGGCTCTCCCAATCATCTTGGCGTGGTAGACATAGCCCTCACTAGTGGACTAAAGTTTGTACATGTGCCTTACCGTGGTGGTGCGCAGGCAATCACTGATACCTTGGCTGGGGTGACGCATGTCTTACTCAATGGCATGGTGGCCACTGCGCCGCACATCCACGGCGGCAAACTCAAGCTTATCGGCGTGTCCTCTAAGGCGCGTCTGGCATCGCAGCCCAATTGGCCCACACTGGCAGAGCAAGGCGTGCCAGGGTTCGAGTCAGGCACCTACCAAGGTTTTATGACCTCTGCCAGCATGGCGAGAGCCAACGTCGATAAGCTCAATGCAGTGATTGCCCAAGTGGCCAATCAAGCGGAGATTAAAAAGCGCGTCAACGAACTGGGTGCTGATCTTATGTTGCTGAGCCCTAAAGACACAGGCGAATGGTTGCTGTCAGATCGCAAGCGCTGGGCCAATGTCATCGAAAAAGCTGGCAAAAACATAGAGAGTAACTGAAAGTTTTTGATTGCTGCAAGCGCTACACCTACATTTAGAAAAAGAACAGCGAGCCTTACTCGCGCACATTGAAGCCAACCTCAAGTCAGAGGTGACTTTAGTGCAGCGAGTGGCTGAATACATCGTCAGCGCCGGAGGCAAGCGCTTGCGCCCGGCCTTGGTGTATTTATGTGTCCAGTTGGTGGAGGGGCAAATAAGCGCCAAGGAACACGAGGCCGCAGCAGTGATAGAGCTGATACACACGGCCACACTATTGCATGATGATGTCGTAGATGATTCGAAATTAAGGCGCGGCCGCCACACAGCCAATGCGGCATTTGGAAACGCCGCCAGCGTTCTGGTGGGGGATTTTTTGTACTCCCGCGCTTTCCAGATGATGAACCGCCTCGGACATTTGCGTATTTTCGATCTCTTGGCCAATGCCACCAATGTCATTGCCCAAGGCGAAGTACAGCAGCTCATGAATGTCGGCAATATCGCCACCACTGAGGCTGACTATCAGCGCGTGATAGAGGCGAAAACTGCCACCTTATTTTCCGCGGCATGCGAAATGGCCATGGTGTTGCAGCAACAAAGCGATGAACGCTGTCGCGCTGCCTATGCTTTTGGCCATCATTTGGGGGTGGCCTTTCAGATCGCTGACGACGTGCTTGATCTCACTGGCAAAGCTGAAGAAATGGGCAAAAATCTGGGAGATGATCTGGCCGAAGGCAAGCTCACTTTGCCCATGATCTACGCCCTGCAACACGCAACAACGGCAGAGCAGTTAATTTTGCATCAAGCCGTACAGCAGCCTGAGCACAGCGATATGGTCAAGGTGTTGGACATATTCAAGCGCACCGGCTCCTTGGAGTATGCCCTGCGACAAGCCCAGCAAGCCAATGTGCAGGCAAAGACGTGCCTGCGGGCATTCTCGCCCAATGCGGCTCATGACTTGCTTATGCTTTTGTGCGACTACGCGATTGCGCGCAAGTCCTGATTCCTGACTGTTGAGGGTAAGCCGGGATTAGAGCAGCAAGATCTTTTCCCTAAACTCTAGTTCACCGGTGACATCATTTTGGCCACGTGCGCGACTATGCCTCGTGCCACGCTCAATTTATCGGCTTTAGGCAAAGGGTGTTCACCCACATCGTCTATCAGCACTACTTCGTTATCGTCTTTTCCAAATGCTGTCTGCGCTTTATTTGCCACCATCAAAGGCACATTCTTTTTTACTCGCTTGGCCTTGGCGTAGTGAATCACGTCGGTGCTTTCCGCCGCAAAGCCCACACAAAAAGGCGGGTTACTTGTGGCAGACACACTAGCAAGAATATCGACCGTAGGGGTCAATTCAATCGTGAGCGCGGCGTTCTGTTTTTTTATTTTTTCCTGTGC
>JBDKJU010000321.1:0-4816 GCA_039796435.1 Pseudomonadota bacterium
TGCGCTCAGATTTTTTGCAAGAACTGGATAAGTTAAAAAACTACTGGTTGCAACAAAAGGATAACCCGCAAATCTCCCAGCAAGCGCTGACACAATATCTGGGCGAATTTGAGCAGTTGACAGACAGCCTGCATCACTTTGGTGGACGTCCCGGAACACATTTACAGGACATTGAATGGCTGCAACTGGTCAAGCAAAAAATGCTGGTGGCGGGTGGGGCCAGCGAAAGCGAGTCTGCTTATTTGCGCTGGTGGCTAGACCACAGTGTAGAGGCGCGTCGAGATGAGCTCAGGCTGTGGCTGGCACCGCTTGACATCATCTTTAAAGCCAATGAATTGCTGCTGCGATTTTTGCGTCAAACAGTGGCCAAGGAGCGCGTCCAAAGCAACAATGGTCAATACCATCGCAGCTTGAGCACCTACTCTGAGGTGATGCTGGTGCGTGTGGTGTTGCCAGTCCCTGACGTCATCCCCGAATTCAGCGCCAACAAAATCAAGCTGGGCATCAGCTTTCATCAAATGCTGCAACACAAGCGCATGCCCATGCTTGAGTCGGTGCCATTTGAGCTGCACTTCTGTACCCTCACACAATCATGAGCAACGTCGCCTGCCCCCAATGTGGCACACGCAGTGCCTGGTCTTTGCACAACCCCTATCGCCCTTTTTGCTCTGAGCGCTGCAAAATGATTGACTTAGGTGCCTGGGCCAATGGTGATTACGCCATTCCGCTTGAAAATCCACCAGAAATAGACGAGCAGGATTTACTTAATTAATGCTTGCACCTGTTTGAACTTGGGGTGTTCTGCGCTGCGCAAAAGTTCGAACACAAACATCTCAGTAGTGATCAACTCGCAACCATTGGCAGCCAAGCGATCAAAAGCAGCATCACGATTGGCCAGGCTGCGGGAAGCGCAAGCATCTGTCACCACCCACACGATCAGGTCTTGCTCCAGCAATTGAATTGCGGTCTGCAGCACACAGATATGGGCCTCTGCGCCGAACAACACGATGTTGTCGCGCTCTTCATCAGGCTCGGGCTTTCGCAGGTGTTTGGGCACGCTCTTGCCACTCGCGCCTTTGTACTGATTCTGCTGACCGTGCTGATTCTGGCCACTGCCAGGCTCTGGCAACAAGACATCCAGCAACACCTCATCCACAGCACCAAAGGCCAGCTTAGGCACGGTGTTCTGTATATATTTGCGCAGGCAGAGGTCTGTGCGACCCAGTTTTTCGGGGCTCTGCTCGGTGGCGGTGACGGGCACACCCAAGTGTGTGGCGGCGGCGCAAATACGCTCAGCATTCTTCAGCAACTCATCTCGACCCAGCATGGCGGCCAGGAGTTTTTCTTGTACATCGATGCACAGGACTTGTGCGCTTAGGGCGTTGATTAACATGTGTCTAGTTTACGCCTTAGACCAGTCCACCGAGGTATTGAACCAGCGATCTACAAAGGCCTGACGTGGAAACATAGGCTCGTCAAACAGCTCTGCAACGGTGTCTCTGGCTTGTTGCAATAAATCAAAATCCACTTGAATGTCAGCAAAGCGCAGGGCTTGATCACCGCTTTGTTTGGCGCCAAGCAGTTCACCCGGACCACGGATGCGCAGATCTGCCTGCGCGATCTCAAAACCATCTTGGGTTTCATAAATGACTTTTAGCCGCGCACGCGCATTCTCCGACAAAGGCCCGCTGTACAGCAGCACGCAGGTCGAGGCACGTGTGCCACGCCCCACCCTGCCGCGCAACTGATGCAGCTGCGCCAGCCCGAAGCGTTCCGCATGCTCTATCACCATCAGACTGGCGTTCGGCACATCGACACCCACCTCTATGACCGTGGTGGACACCAGTAAGTCCAACTCATGTGCCAAGAACTGTTGCATGATGCTCTGTTTTTGTTCAGACGGAAGACGGCCATGTAACAGCCCAATACTCAGGGTTGGCAAGGCCAGCTTCAGGGCCGCAAAAGTGGCCTCGGCGTTCTGCAAATCCACCACTTCCGACTCTTCAATCAAAGGGCACACCCAGTACGCCTGCCCGCCTTCGGCGCAGACCTCTCCTACCCGCCCCAATAGCTCTGTACGGCGCTTGTCGGCCACCAGTTTGGTGGTGATGGCCTGTCGGCCACGTGGCAATTCATCAATCACGCTGACATCCAGATTGGCGTAATAGCTCATCGCCAGACTACGTGGAATAGGCGTGGCACTCATCATCAACATATGCGGCAGGTGTTCCGAGTCTTTGGCGCGTTCACGTAGTGCCAGTCTTTGTTTGACACCAAAACGATGCTGCTCATCAATCACCACCAGATTCAACCGTGGAATAAACACCTTGCTTTGAAACAAGGCATGCGTACCGATAATCAGCTGCGCCACCCCACTGCTGCAGGCCTCACGGGCAGTTCTGCCCTCTTTGCCCTGCATCGCTCCTGACAGCCACACCGTCTTGATGTCCAAGGGTGCCAGCCAAGCCACGGCCTTATGATAGTGCTGCTCTGCCAAGATCTCCGTAGGTGCCATGATGGCTACCTGAAAGCCTGCCTCGATCACCTCCACCGCCGCAAGAAAAGCCACCACGGTCTTGCCCGAGCCCACATCTCCTTGCAAGAGTCGCTGCATGGGCACTGCAAGAGCACAATCGGCCAAGATTTGCTGTGTCACCTGAGTTTGGGCACTGGTGAGCTGAAACGGCAATGCCGCGAGCAAGCGCCTGCGCAATTGCCCACTGGCAAGCGCCGGATATGCCGACTCTTGCGCGCTGATGCTGCGCACCTGCCGCATCATCAACTGTTGAGCCAGCAGCTCATCAAATTTAATTCTCTTCCAAGCTAAGGCGATTTTGTCTGCCATATCAATGGCAACACTTGGTAAATGCAGATAATGCAGTGCAGACGCAAAGCCCAAGAGTCCATATTTCACGGCAACTGCGGGCGGCAAATAATCGACCAACCACGCCTCATTTTTCAAAGCCCGCCCAATCATGGTGTGCCAAGCGGACTGCGCCATGCCAGCCATGCTCGGATACACAGCGGTGTGCTCATTCGGTAGGGGTTTGTCCAAAGGCAGGAGCTTGGGATGCACCATCTCCAGCCCAGTTTTCGTCGTGCGCAACTCACCAAAAACTCTGATGGTCTTGCCTACTTCAAAAGCCTTTTCGGTATTGGGGTAAAACACAAAATAGCGCAAACTCAACTGCACTTGCAGACTATCACTGTGTTCTGCCAACTGGACCTGCAGGGTGCGTCGTGGTTTATAAAGAATTTGTTTACCAAGCACAACTGCTTCAGTGACCACGGTCTGCCCAGTGCGACACTCGCCAATCGGAGTGAGCTTGGTGAGGTCATCATAACGCAAGGGGAAATGCAACAGCAGATCCGCCTCTTTGTGTATGCCCAGACGCTTGAGTTTGCCCGCCAGTGAAGGCGGAATAATTGTCTTTAGCGACAAAACACCGCTTCGATTTCAAACACTGCGCCTTTGGGCAGAGCGGCCACCGCCACGGTAGAACGAGCTGGGTATGGCTGTGCAAAAAATTGCTGCATTTTTTCATTCACCACGGCAAAGTCAGCCATGTTCACCAGAAACAAGGTGCACTTAACTGCATCGGCCGGGCCATAACCGGCTTGTTGCGCCACCGCCAGCAAATTGCTGAAGGCCTGAACAACCTGTGCCTCTAAGCCCTCGCGAAGTTGCATACTCACGGGGTCTAGACCAATTTGTCCTGAACAGTACAAGGTATTGCCAAATTGCACAGCCTGTGAATAAGGACCTATGGCACTCGGCGCATTTTGGGTGGAGATTATGTTTTTCATATTTCAAATTGTAGGCCAAGCTACAATGTCGAGATGTCTTTGCTCGCCAATCTCTTAAACCAAGAAGACGTGTTGCTCACCGTCGATGCGCCCAATAAAAAGCGTCTGTTTGAGACAGTGGCCAGCGCCATCGAGAGCCACCACGGCCTGTCCGCCAGCGTCGTCAATGACAGTCTGCACGCCCGAGAACGCCTCGGGTCTACCGGGCTTGGTGAGGGCATTGCCATTCCCCACGGTCGCATTAAAGGCTTGCAGCAAGCCATTGGCTTGTTTGTGCGTCCCAAACTAGCCCTCCCCTTTGACAGCCCTGATGGACGTGCAGTCGACCAGATTTTTGTTTTGCTGGTGCCACAGCAAGCCACCGACCATCATCTGCTCATACTCTCGGAACTGGCACAAAAATTTTCTGATAAAAATTTTCGTGAACAGTTGCGTGCTTGCACCGACCCCCAAGGCGTAGTGGCCCTGTTTGCCAATTAAACCCTGACATGATCCGGCAAATCACCTGTGAGCGTATGTTCACCGAGCTGAAAAGCAAAGTCTCATGGAACTGGCACGCTGGCAAAAACGGGGGCAATCACCTGATCACCGCAGAGCCCACTGGCCAAGGCACGGTGGGAGTGGTTGGCCACATGAATTTCATTCATCCTTTCCAAATTCAAGTACTGGGCCAAGTAGAGTTCGAGTATCTGGGCAAACTCAATCAAGCGGAACAAGACCAGACCTTAGAGCAATTGTTCAGCGACAGCTTGGCCGCAGTGGTGGTGGCCGCAAGCCAAACCGTGCCCGAGCGACTGACCAGCATCTGTGATGCCAAACAAATTGCCCTATTTACCTGCGCTGCCTCCAGTCCGCACGTGATAGACATCATCCGCTTATTTCTCTCACGCGCGCTGGCAGAAAGCACCACCATGCATGGGGTGTTTCTCGACGTGTTGGAGATCGGCGTGTTGATCACTGGCGCCTCCGCCATCGGCAAGAGCGAGCTCGCACTTGAACTCATCAGTCG
>JBDKJU010000322.1:0-6688 GCA_039796435.1 Pseudomonadota bacterium
TAATGCTGGCACTGTCTTGCACCACCACGGTAATGGCCTGTGTGGCGGCTTGCGCGACGTTGGCAATATCGTAAGAGATCTTGGAAGTCAGCTGCGCGGTGGTGGTTTGTTCGAGTGTGGCCGTGGGTAGACGTTGGCTGTGATTAAAGAGTTGAGTGCGCAAAGACAGCACCACTTTTTGCCCCACATGATTGATGGCAAAGTCACCCAAAAAATTGGCCACTCCACGTATTAAAAAAGCCAGAATGACCACGGCCGGGAGCCACATGATGGGCAGTTGGCTGAGCACGTCTTTGAGCTGTCCATACCAGTCACGCATTTGTCCGCTGGCGGCGAGGTTGGCAGATTGGCCAAAGGCGCCTTCTAGTAGGCGGTCGAACAGCAGGGGCAACATGGGCTCGGTGAGGGCCACGATGAGCAACATCAGTATGGCGGCAAAAAAGGCCGCACGGTGGGGCCATACTTCTTTTAGCAGGCGGTGGTACAAAGGCA
This sequence comes from Pseudomonadota bacterium, assembly GCA_039796435.1. GTDB lineage: Bacteria > Pseudomonadota > Gammaproteobacteria > Burkholderiales > Casimicrobiaceae > JBDKJU01. The sequence continues at coordinate 493 of JBDKJU010000322.1, forward strand.
TACTGGCATGATAGCCGATAAACTGGCCGCAATGACTGAAGATCCTGGCTTAAAAAACTACATTACCCCGGCAGGCTATGCGCGGCTTTTGGCTGAGAGCGAGCAACTGTACAAAGTCGAACGTCCCGAGCTCACGCGGGTAGTGGCTTGGGCAGCCAGCAACGGTGACCGTTCAGAGAATGGTGATTATTTATACGGCAAACGGCGTCTGCGAGAGATAGACAGGCGCTTGCGTTATCTAAAAAAACAACTAGACAATGCCGAGGTGATAGACCCCGGCACGCGCGACACGGAACAGATTTTTTTTGCGGCCACAGTGGCGTATCTTGATCTTGAAGACGACAGCGAACACACGGTCAGCATAGTTGGGGTGGATGAGGCCGATGTGGGGCGTGGCCTGATCTCTTGGCGCAGCCCCTTGGCGCGGGCATTGACCAAGGCGCGCGAAGGGGACGTGGTGAAACTGCCGGTGCCCGATGCCGTGAAAAAAATGCGTGCCTTGGAGGTGTTGTCCGTGCGTTACTTACCCATCGTGTTATGATGGTGCGATGAGTTCCAGTGAAGCAAGTTCTTATCAGGCGTTAAGTCAGGCGGTGGAGCAACTGGTGTTGGCACATGCCCGTTTAAAACGCGACTACGCCGAGTTGCAGGAGCGCCATCGCCTGGCCGTGTCACAGGCACATCAGGCGGCAGAACGTTTGCAGGTATTGAAGCTGAGCTTGGGGCAGATGAGTCACCCCCTTGCAGTGGAGCAGGCGTCATGAACAAAGTAGCGGTTGAAATTGACTTACCTGGACGCTCCAAGCTCACCATGAATTGCCCCGCCGAGCAAGAGGCAGACTTGCGCGCAGCGGTGGCAGATGTGCGTGCCGCCATGCTGCGCAATAGCGAGCAGATTAAAGGTTTGTCAGCAGATCGCAACTTACTGTTGTCCTGCCTAGATTTGGTGTTGCAGACCAAGCTGCAAGCGCGCAACCATGCTGGTGCATCGGCCAATGATGCACAACTAGAACAATTAACTGCCTTGCTCAAAAACGCTATCTGAGTGCTCGCCTGCCTGAGGGGTGGCGCGGTAGATCGCAGTAGGCGTTTTGCTGTAACGGCCCACGGGCGCCATGGTGCGCAAGCGCCCCTCACTTGGGTGTTGATACTCTTGAAAAAACCCGACTGCCTGCAAGTGTGGGTCATCCAACAAATCGTTCATGCTATTGACCGGGGCCACTGGTATATCAGCTCTCTGTAAATCCGCAAACCATTGGGCACTGGTCTGTGTGCGCATAATGTCAGCGACAAAGGCATAGACTTCACGAATATTTTCAGCGCGCTGCTCGTGGCTGGCGAAGCGGGGATCAGTTTGCAGCTCTTCGCGGCCGATGAGTTTGAAAAATGCCTGCCAATGTTTGTCGTTATAAATAAGCACAGCAAGATAACCGTCTTGAGTGCGATAAGGTTTGCGGTCAGGGGCCAAGAGCCGCGCATAACCCGTGTCTCCCTTGGGCGGAATGAAGCTTGCGCCACCTAGGTGGTCACCCAGAACAAATTGCGCCAAGGATTCAAACATGCTCACTTCCACAGCCTGGCCTTCACCGGTTTTTTGTGCGTGATGCACCGCTGCCAAGAGCGCGATGGCAGCCTGCATGCCCACGCTGCGGTCTGCTAAGGTGACGGGGGCAAAACGGGGCTCGCCGCCAGTTTGTCGGGCAAAAAGATTGGGCACGCCGGCCGCTGCCTGAATCAGGTCATCATAGGCTGGGCGCCCCGCATAAGGACCAGACTCGCTGTAGCCGTAGGCACCGACATAGACAATTTTCGGATTGACTGCGGCCACCTCTTCATAACTCAACCCCAGACGGGCCATGGCTTGCGGGCGGACGTTGTAAATGAGGGCATCGGCGTCTTTGGCCAGTGCCAGACAGCGTGCCTTGCCAGCGGGGGTTTTTAAATCAAGGATAAGCGAGCGTTTGTTGCGATTTAAGTGCAGGCTCAAATGCCCCATGCCCGGGTGCACCATCGGTCCAACGGCACGCAAATTATCGCCGCCGGGAGGTTCAATTTTGATCACGTCGGCGCCTAGGTCGGCGAGTATCTGGGTGGCGTAGGGACCCATGACGATGGCGGTGAGGTCGAGAATTTTTAAGCCCTTGAGTGGGCCACTTCGCTGCTGGTTCATTGCGGCATTGTAGTTTTACCTATTTGCGCGGCTTTGTGGGTAATGATGGCTCTGGGCAGCCAAGCGAGGCTGAACCAGCGGTAGGCGTTGACAGCCCCTCGCACCAATTCATCAATCGTGTAGGCGAGCCAAATGCCGATGAGCCCCCATTGCCACTGGCCGGTAAATAACCATGCCCCGCCCGCCATGAAAAATAATATGGTGGGCACCGACATGTGTAAGGTGAAGCGCGCATCGCCAACGGCCCGCAATGCATTGACCAAGAGAATATTGCTGGCTCGGCCAATTTCAAGCGCGATATTGATAAACATGAGTGTTTGACCCAGGGGCAATAATTTGTCTGGTTGTGACAGCGCCTTTAAGCTAATGGGCGCAAGTAAGGCGGAAATAAGTCCCATGCCTACTCCGAGCAGGATGCAGACCCACAGGGCAGTCTTGACCAAGGCATAGGCACGTTTGAATTCACCGGCCCCAATGAGGTGCCCAAGTTTCAGCTCGGCCGCAAAGCCTAGGGCAAAGACCAGGAAAGCGCCAAAGCTGGCACACTGAAAAACAGCGGCATGCAGGGCCAGTGCCTCAGTGCCAAGTGCACCAACCAAGGCCACGGTGACCAGCACGGCGAAGCGGTATGTCGCTGCCTCGACTGCCCCAGGTATGCCCACGGCCAGCACGGGTGTTAACAAGGCGCGCTGGATGGCGGTCAGTTGCCAACAGTCTTTGAATTGCGGATGATAATTAAGGAGGGTGCGCCACAGCTTGATCACCAGAAGCACGCCCAGAACGCGGCTGGCAATCATGGCCAGGGCAAAGCCCATGACCCCAAGACCGGCATAGTGCATCAGGAGATAGGCAAACAGCAGATGCGTTGTTTGCGCCAAGACCGCGATCAACATGGTGTGGCGACTGTGCAGATGAGCACGCAGCACCGCTGCAAAGCTCACAAGGTAGGAGTCCAGCAGCAAGGCCATGGCCAGAACATAAAGGTACGCCTGGCTACGCGGCAAGATGTCGCTGGGGGTGTTGAGCCCACTGAGCCACCAGGGAGCGCCAAATATCAAAAGACTGATGAGCACAAAGGCCATGGCGGTGTTGGCGCCAATTGCTGCGAAAGCCGTGGCACGCGCTGCTTCGTGGTTTCTGGCTCCGAGGTATTGCGAAACCACCACCGACAGGCCCATGCTGATGACCCGAAACAAGATGAAAAAAAAGTGAAAGACTTGATTGCCGAGGCTATACACCGCTTGTTCTTGTCCGCCGTGTTTTCCTGCTAGCCACATGCCTGCGGTGCTCACGGTGAAGGCCAGAAGCAGTTCGATCAACACGGGCCAGGTGAGTGAGAGGAGGCGTTGGTTTTGCTGCATCGGGCGTTAGAATACCACGATGACCAAGCCATTATTCCCACTCGCTGAACTAAGCGATTTGCCCGAAGACATGAAGGCCAAAATTTTGGCTGTGCAAGAAAAAGCCGGCTTTGTGCCTAATGTGTTTTTGGCCTTGGCACACCGGCCAGATGAGTGGCGTGCTTTTTTTGCCTATCATGATGCCTTGATGCTGCGCGACGGCGGTCCCAAAGGCCTGTCAAAAGCAGACAGAGAAATGATAGTGACCGCCACCTCGGCGGTGAATCATTGCCTGTATTGTGTGGTGGCACACGGTGCGATTTTGCGTATTTTGAGCAAGCAGCCCTTGCTCGCCGATCAAGTGGCCATCAACTACCGTAAGGCTGAAATCAGTGCACGCCAGCAAGCCATATTGGACTTTGCCCTTAAAGTGTGTCAACACTCGCATGAACTCAACGCTGATGATGTGCAGAAGTTAATGGCCCATGAACTGGATGAAGAGGCGGTGTGGGACATCGTGTCTATCACCGCTTTCTTTGGCCTGTCAAATAGGCTGGCCAACGGCTTGGGCATCATGCCCAATCCTGAGTTTTACACGATGGGGCGTGTGTCTAAGAGCAAGGCATGAAAAAACTTTCTCTGGTCATCACCTTGTTGTTGGTGCTGGCTTTTGGTTTTTTTTTCTTTGCGCCCGCAGCACTGCTTGATACTTGGTTTTTACACAAAAACAACAGCGTATTACGCTTGAGCAATACCGAGGGCAGCTTGTGGTCGGGTGAGGGACAAATTATCGTGCATTTGCCCGGAGCCGAGGGGCTCAAGTTACCTAAAGCGCACTGGCGGGTGTCGCCCATCGCCGCGTTGACGGGGCGTATCAGTGGCCGTTTGAGTGCGGCTGATGGCAGTCTGAGTGCTGATTTTGACGCAGTGCAAGGGGGACAGCATTTGCGTGAGGTCAAATTAAAAATGCCGATGACAAGTTTGGCCATGGCTTTAATGTTAAGCGCGCTGTCACCCGAAGGCGAGACCACGCTTGCTTTTCCCCAGCTCAGCATACAAAACGGTGTTCCGGCAGGAGAGGGTGATTTGCTGTGGCAAAACGCCAGTTTGTTTTTACCCAATACGAGCAAGCGTTTGAATCTAGGTGACGTGCGTGCACACTTGAGTTTGAGCGCGAATGGCATGAGCTTTGTCATCAGCAATCAAGGCGGGCAGGCACGCCTGTCTGGTATGGGCAGTATTTCAGGCGCACGCGCCACACAGTTGGATTTGGCCATAGTCCCCACTGAAGACTTGGGCGCAGACATACAAGTGGCTTTGGCGCAGTTGGGCCGAAGCGAGGCAGGTGGGGGCTTCAAAATCAGCAAACCTTAGCACGAGATGGGTCGATTTTTTGCGCTGGCTGCCTTGGGTCAACTCGGTTTTGCTAGTAAAGCCATCTTCATCAAACTGGCATATGCTGCCAGCCCAACGCTGACCGCCACCGATTTACTGGCCTTGCGCATGTTGTTTTCGCTGCCGTTTTTTCTGCTGATGTGGTGGTGGTCGGCGCGGGGAAAAATTCAGACAGCAATCACTGCACAGGACAGAGTGATGCTCGTCTGGCTGGGATTCGTTGGTTATTACTTGGGCTCACTGTTTGACTTCATTGGCTTGCAATACATCAGTGCCGCATTAGAGAGGGTGATCTTGTTCACCAACCCCAGCTTAGTGGTGATTTTCTCATTTCTGTGGTGGCGGCAAGGTATTTCGCGGCGCATGCTTTTGGCTCTGGTGTTGTCGTATTCGGGGATAGTGCTGGCTTACTGGCATGAGTTGCACACACAGACTCAGGCGCAGGTGGCCAGCCAGGGCCTAAGCGAGGTGACCACGGGCGTTTTGTGGGTGTTTGCTTCCGCCATTGTGTATGCACTGTATTTGATGGGCGGGGAGAGAACTACCAGGCGGCTGGGATCGACACGCTTTACCGCCTATATGATGTTGGTGTCCACCGTATTTGTGTTGGTGCAATTTGCCAGCACTCGCCCGCTGGCGGCCTTACAGCAAAGTGGGCAGGTGTATATTTTGGTGATGGGCATGGCCCTATTTGCAACCGTGATGCCGGTGTGGATGATGGCAGAGGCGCTCAAACAACTGGGGGCAAATCACACCGCCATGGTGGGCTCCTTAGGGCCTGTGTTGACCATCGGCTTAGGCGTGGTGTTTCTTAACGAGACCATATCTATGGTGCAAATTCTTGGCATTGCCACCACGGTGTTGGGTGTTTACTTGGTCACCGGAGAAGGCAAACGGCAGAAAAGCATGGGGAGTATAGGCAATAAAAAAGGAGCCTAAGCTCCTTTAAAGGACAACATCGAAAGAAGAGTGATGCAGACCTCGCAGGCTTATTTGACCTGACGACGCAAACCGCGTAAACCCAAAAGACCAAGACCGAACAAGAGGATGGTGCCTGGGATGGGGGTATTGTTTTGAGGTGGCTGGTGCAGTTGAATAATGTCTACAGTCACATCCAAGTTTTCAACGGTATTGCTATTGAAATTGAAAGTGATCTTGTCTGCAGAAGTACAGGCGAGGCAACCAGAGTTGGAGTTGAACTCACTAAAAGGAACGTAGAGCGGGGTCAACACGCTTGCGGTACCAGGCAATGTGCCGGTGATGGGGTAGGTCCAAGTGCTGGTGGTCATGG
>JBDKJU010000323.1:0-3867 GCA_039796435.1 Pseudomonadota bacterium
CTGATGGGGCAGCTGAACCTGCCCAAACCCAAACGTATCGATGAAGCCGTACCCGCCAACCAGCGTTCAGGACTCAGCACGGGCGTGAGACACGACGCTGGCGATGATGCCCTTGGTGTACAAACCCCGCTGAATTCGCCGACAATCTACGGCATGAACACACCAACCCCCCTACCAACTGTGACACCTGCTGACGGCTACGCTGGCGACATCTCCCCACAAACTGCATTTGACTGGTGGCAAGCAGGGGAAGCCGTTTTGGTGGACATCCGCACCGATGCTGAGCGAGCTTGGGTGGGCTTTGTGCCAGGCGCGGCCGAAGTCGCTTGGAAGCAATGGCCGGGTATGGTGATGAATCCGGCTTATGACCCTGATCTTTTGGCTGCTATACCGACAGGTAAAAAAGTGTTGCTGCTGTGTCGCAGCGGTCTGCGCTCCATCCCCGCAGCCAAACGCGCTGCCGAGCTGGGCTTAGAGGCCTACAACATCCTAGAAGGCTTTGAGGGTGACCCCAACAGCAACGCCCACCGCAACAGCGTGGGCGGCTGGCGCCACCGTGGGCTGCCGTGGCGGCAAAATTAAGTTTACTTTGACAGTTTTGACGTAAAAAAAGCGCTAAGTCATGACAACTTAACGCTATATTTTTAATAGCTGATTAGGCAATAAATACGCCGGCTATAGCAGGATTTATTGCCCTGGAGGCGCCATTACTCAGCCAATGGCGGAATACGCAGCTTTTGGCCAGGGTAGATTTTGTCTGGGTGGCTCAACATCGGCTTGTTGGCTTCAAAAATCACGGGGTACTTGCCTGCATTGCCATAGTATTGCTTGGCGATGGCGGACAGCGTGTCGCCGCGCACCACGTCGTGGAATTGTGATTCGCCGGCAGAGTCAGACACGGCGATCAAGTTGTTCACCGCAGATACGCCACCCACATTGCCGCAGCACAAAGCCGCTTTTTCGCTGTCTTCTTGTGAGGATGCGTTGCCTTGCAGGGTGACTGTGCCTGTTGCACCGTCAAACTCAACGACCATGCCTTCAATGTCAATGTTTTGTGCCGCAATGTAGGTGGCAATACCTTGTGCCGCACTTGCGTTGAGTTGGGCTAACTTTTCAGCAGCGGCCGCGTCTGATGCCGCCTTGGCAGCTGCATCTTCCACTTCTTTGTGGCCAAACAATTTTTCGCCGGCTTCTTTGATAAAACTGAACATACCCATGTGATAACTCCTTGATTAAAAAGTCTGCAGAATGAAAACAACAAACGCACTGAGCGATTGAAACCAATCGGAAGGCTAATGTAGCTTGAAAGGCGTGACAGAAGCGTGACAAAACGTGAATCTGTCTAGGGAAAACCCTTGGGATTTCAAATAAGCGTCAAAAATGTGCAGTTCGTCACATTCTTCATGGTGGTGTGCGGGGCTAGAATCCGACTAGCAAGTTGCATTTAAAGGCTTTTAGAGCATTGGTTTCACACTTACATTTTCATCTATGAGCTTTCTCGCACTCGATGTTGGTAACACCCGCCTCAAATGGGCCTTGTACGATTCGCCGCAACCTGGTGCAAATTTGCTTGCGCATGGGGCTGAATTTTTAGAAAACATTGACAAATTAGCCGAAGGTGCATGGAGCGATTTGCCAGAGCCCAAGCATATTTTGGGCTGCATTGTGGCGGGTGATGCGGTTCGCCGACGTGTGACTGCACAACTTGAGCTTTGGGACGCGATGCCGCAGTGGGTGGTTTCAAGCGCTGCGGAGGCAGGCTTGACCAACGGCTACGACCACCCGACGCGCTTAGGCGCAGACCGTTGGGTGGCAATGATAGGCGCACGCCACCACCTGTTGGCACGTGGTGGGCATAGCCCATTGGTGGTGGTGATGGTGGGCACAGCCGTGACTGTTGAGGCGATAGACGCTGGGGGCAAGTTTCTAGGCGGCATCATTATCCCCGGCCACGGCATCATGCTGCGGGCGCTGGAGTCTGGCACAGCGGGCTTGCATGTGCCCACGGGTGATGTGGTTGACTTCCCCACCAACACCAGTGATGCCCTCACCAGCGGTGGCACGTTTGCGATTGCAGGCGCGGTAGAGCGCATGATTCAGCATGTGCGCCAGCGCTGCGGCGCTGAGCCTGTTTGCATCATGACGGGTGGCGCGGGCTGGAAAATGGCCCCCAGCATGAGCGTGCCATTCGAGTTGGTAGACAGTTTGATATTTGATGGCTTGCTTGAAATTGCCAAGACGCGGTTTACCCATAGCGCTATATAAATAGCGCGTTACATCACCCGCGCTTTGACGCTTTTGCCTTTCACGCGCCCATTGTTCAGCTTTTGCATCGCGTCTTTGGCAATCTCGCGTTTCACCGCTACAAAGGTTGAAAACTCGGTCACGCTGATTTTGCCGATTTGCTCGCGGGTGAAGGCGGGGCCGCCCTCCTCGCTCGTCAATGCACCCAGCACGTCACCGGGGCGGATTTTCTCTTTGCGGCCACCCAAAATGTGAACCGTCGCCATCGGCGGCAGCAGGCGTTCCTTGCCCGTTGGCGTCAGCGCTTCAACTTTATGCCAAACCGATTCGCGGTTTTGGTACTGTTCAATTTTGCCCACAAAGCCCATCTCGTCCATGCTGGCTAGGTTCAGTGCCAAGCCCGACTCGCCCGCACGCCCCGTGCGGCCAATGCGGTGAACATGCACTTCAGCATCTGGCGTGACATCCACGTTGATGACGGCTTCCAACTGGTCAATGTCCAGCCCGCGCGAGGCCACGTCGGTGGCGACCAGCACAGAGCAGCTGCGGTTGGCAAACTGCACCAGCACCTGGTCGCGCTCGCGCTGCTCCAAATCGCCATACAGCGCCAGTGCGCTGAAACCCTGCGCCTGTAGCAGCGTTACCAGCTCGCGGCACTGGTTTTTGGTGTTGCAAAAAGCCAGCGTGTTGACGGGCCTAAAGTGGTTCAGAAGCAGCGCCACAGTGGGCAGGCGCTCGGTGCGAGTCACTTGGTAAAAGCGCTGCTCAATCAGGTTTTCGGCGTGCTGCGACGCCACCTTGATGGTTTGCGGCTCACGCATGAACTTGTTGGCTATTGCTGCAATGCCCTCTGGGTAGGTGGCTGAGAACAGCAGGGTTTGGCGATTCTGAGGGCATTGTTTCACCACGGTCACAATATCGTCCAAAAAGCCCATATCCAGCATGCGGTCGGCTTCGTCCAGCACCAAAGTGTTGAGTGCGTCTAGCGATAGATATTCACGCTCCAAATGATCCATCACCCGCCCCGGCGTGCCAACCACAATGTGCGCGCCATGCTCCAGAGAAGCCCGTTGCCCACGCAACGGTACACCACCGCACAGGGTCACGATTTTGATGTTTTCTTCCGCCCGCGCCAAGCGGCGCAGCTCGGTCGTCACTTGGTCAGCCAGTTCACGCGTTGGGCACAGCACTAGCGCCTGCACCGCAAATCGGCGCGGGTTCAGGTTGGCCAAGAGCGCCAAGGCAAAGGCCGCCGTTTTGCCACTGCCGGTCTTGGCCTGGGCGATCAAGTCTTTGCCCAGCAGCGCAATGGGCAGGCTGGCTGCTTGAATGGCCGTCATCTCGCTGTAACCGAGTTTTTCCAAGTTAGCTAGCGTGGCGGGGTTCAGCGGCAGGGTGGCGAAACTAGTCGCGCCTGATGCAGGGGAAGTATTGAAAGTCATACCCTGATTATCCAGTGTTAACAGCGCCTACCTGTATCATGACCAGCGGGACAGTATCATCGCCATCACCGGTCAAACCATAGACCGAGGCTTCATGATATTTGTAGCTAGCTCAGCAAGGTATTACTTTAGAGAAGGTGCAAGGAATAGCCACAAGTTAGAGAAGGCCGTAGACAGAGGG
>JBDKJU010000324.1:0-11857 GCA_039796435.1 Pseudomonadota bacterium
CAGGTAAGATCGGCGCGATCAAAATCGCCCACCGCGGCGGTCAAAATCATCATATCCCCAACAATTTACATTTACTCTAGGAGACGCTATGAAACTCAAGATGTTATTTGCCGGCCTCGTCGCCACTGGTTTGGTGCAGGCACAAGACATTACCCTCAAATTCCAACACATCTGGCCCGGAGCAGGCGCCAACTCAGCACAAGTGGTGGAGCCTTGGTGCAAAAAAGTGGCCGCGGACTCGAATAACCGCATCAAGTGCCAGCTCTTCCCCTCCATGTCTGCGGGTGGCACGCCACCGCAACTGGTTGACCGCGTCAAAGACGGGGTGGACGATCTGGTCATGACCCTGCCCTCTTACACCGCAGGGCGCTTCCCCAGTCTAGAAGTGTTCGAACTGCCCTTTATGACCAACAGTGCCGAAGGGGCAGCAAAGGCGCTCTGGGCCTATGCCAGCAAAAACTCTATGAAAGAGTTCCCTGGCACCAAGGTGCTCGCCCTGTGGGTACACGATGAGGGCTATATCCACACCAATGGCAAGGCGGTGAAAACCATGGCCGACATGAAGGGGTTGAAAATTCGCACCCCGCACCGTCAGGCCTTGAAGCTGATGAATGCCCTTGGTGCTTCTGGGGTAGGCATGCCTCCTACAGCGGTGCAGGATGCCATCTCCAAAGGCACTGTTGATGGTGCGGTGTTCCCTTGGGAAGGTGCCGTTGATTTTCGCGTCAGCGATGTGGCCAAGTTCACCACCGAAACCCCTGCCACCCGCCCAGCCATGTACACCGGCGTGTTTGCCTTTCTAATGAATCAGGCCAAGTATGATGCCTTGCCTGCAGACTTAAAGGCGATTATTGACCGCCACTCCGGGGCGCAACTCTCGGCAGCCATGGGCAAGCGCTGGGACGAGAGCCTCGCACCCGCCAAAAAAGCAGCGCTGTCCAAGGGCACACAAGTCACCGTATTGACTGAGGCAGAAACCGATGCCTGGATCAAAGCCAGCGCCGGCAGCTACGACGAGTGGGTGGCGGATATGAACAAACGCGGTGCCAATGGCGCGGCTTTGTTGCAGGAAGCCCGCGACCTCATCAAGAAAAATAAGTAAACGTGCTGAAAGCCCTTTGCCGTACCGCTGCCCTTGCGGGCGGCGCCATTGCCTTGGCCGTGGGGTTGATGACCATGTACAGTGTTCTGCAAAGGGCGCTGTTGTCCAAGCCGCTTAATGGTGATATTGAGCTGGTACAGTTGGGTATTGCCCTGTCCATTTCCCTGTGTTTGGGTTGGTGCCAGTACCACAAGGCCAATATCATAGTGGATTTTTTTACGCAAAAAAACAGCGCGCGCAGCAACCAAATTTTCGACGCCTTCGGGCATCTGCTCTTGGGCATCATGTATGCCCTCTTGGCTTGGCGCACCAGTGTTGGGGCATTCGCGGTACACGAGGCCCATGAAGCCAGCATCGCTCTTGATCTGCCCGTGTGGTGGACTTATGCCTGCCTTGCACCCGGCCTTGCTCTGGCCGCGTGCGTGGCCTTTACTCAATTTATCAGCGATCTGAAAAACTAATGGAACCTCTGCACATTGGCTTGCTCATGTTTGCCGCCATGCTTGTGCTCATGGCCCTGCGCACCCCCATCGCAGCAGCCATGTTCATTCCCGGCGCCTTGGGCTACCTTGCCATGAGCAATGGCAACGCCCTACTCTCGGTGCTCAAGGGCAGCTCGGTCGCTCGCCTCACCATTTATGATCTCAGCGTCATTCCACTGTTCTTGCTCATGGGACAGTTTGCCACCCAAGGGGGATTGAGCAAGGCCTTGTTTCAAGCCGCAGCGGCCTTTGTCGGGCACATCCGTGGCGGTTTGGCCATGGCTGCCCTCATAGCAGCCGGCGCCTTTGGCGCAGTGTGCGGATCCAGTGTGGCCACCGCTGCCACCATCACACAAGTGGGCTATGATGAAATGCGCCGACAAGGCTACAGTGGACGCCTCTCCACCGCCACCCTCGCCACGGGCGGCACCTTAGGCATCCTCATCCCCCCCTCTGTCCCTCTTGTGGTGTACGCCTTGCTCACTGAACAAAGCATTGGCAAACTCTTCGCCGCCGCCATGATTCCAGGCGTTCTCGCCATGCTTGGCTACATCGCCGTGGTTGCCATCATGTGCCGCTGGAAACCCGAACTGGCTCCCGCCTCTCGCAAGACCGATTGGCCACAACGCCTGCAGGCCTTGATCAAGGTCTGGCCCATCGCCACCATTTTTGTGGTGGTGTTTGGCGGCATCTATGGCGGTTTGTTCTCCCCCACGGAAGGCGCTGCGATTGGCGCCGTGTTCACTTTTGCAGCGGGTCTGATCAATCGCGAGCTCAACTCTGAAAGCATCAAACAATGCTTCCTGTCCACGGCCGAAACCAGCGCCATGATCTTCATGATTTTTTTGGGCGCCGACATGATGAATGCCGCACTCGCCATCACTCAGATGCCCGCATTAGTCGCTGCCTGGGTGACCACTCTGCCGGTCTCCCCACTCGTCGTGGTGGGCAGCATTTTGCTCATCTACGTCATTCTCGGCTGCGTGATGGACGAGCTGTCCATGCTGCTGCTCACCATCCCCGTCATTTACCCGGCGCTCTTGGGGCTCGACTGTTGGGGCTTGTCCAAGGAGATGAAATCTATCTGGTTCGGCATTCTGGTGCTCATGACCGTAGGGGTGGGCATGTTGGCCCCGCCCGTGGGATTGAATGTATATGTGGTCAACGGCCTAGCGAAAGATGTGTCCATGAACGAGACCTACAAAGGCGTGCTGCCCTTCCTCATTTGGGACGCCATCCGCATAGTGCTACTGCTCATGTTCCCCATGATTTCTCTGTGGCTGGTGCAACTGTTTTTTGCCAAGTAAGGACGGACAGCGCCTAAACGTCTGCAAAACCACATGAGCATCGAACACTATCAAACTTGGATTGGCAAAACCGAAACCACGCAAGACATCTCATCGTCCACGCCAGTCAAGCTCTTGGCCGCCACCCTCAACCGCGACTTTGCTGATTTTTGTCCTGACGAGGCTCTGCCTCCCTTGACCCATTGGCTGCATTTTCTTCCCCAAGCCCCGCTGTCTCAGGTAGGTGCTGACGGCCACCCGGCAAGAGGCGGCTTTCTGCCCCCGATCACGCTGCCGAGACGTATGTGGGCTGGCAGCGACATCATCTTTCATGCCCCCATCCCCTTTGCACAGGCCATAGAGCGGCGCTCGACCATCATCGATGTGACGCAAAAGCAGGGCAGCAGCGGCACGCTCATTTTCGTCAAGGTATTGCACGAGATATTCTGCGCCGATGTTTTGTGTGTGTCCGACACCCACCACATCGTTTACCGCGAAATAAACACAGTTCCCGCACACGCCGCTGCTGCAAAAGCAGCGCCAAAAGAGGGGGGAGACTTTGCGAACGAAGTCTTTAGGCAGCACATTCGCCCAGATCCGGTGCTGCTGTTTCGCTATTCCGCACTCACCTTTAACAGCCACAAAATCCACTACGACCAACCGTATGTGACGCAGACCGAGGGCTATCCTGGCCTGGTGGTGCATGGGCCATTGATCGCCACGCTGCTGCTTGATTTGCTGCGTCAGCAACACCCTGAACGTCAGATCAAAAGCTTTGATTTTCGTGCGCTCAGCCCGCTTTTTGATCTGCACCCATTTGAGGTCTGTGGCAAGCTTGTCGACCACACCGCCACGCTCTGGGCACGCAATCATCAAGGTGCTCTCGCCATGCAGGCCAAGGCGCAATTGCACGCCTAGCCATTCGTCACGATCAAGTCAGTCACAGTCAAATTTGTCGTGACCCGCCTCGCCGGTATGCCCTTAAGGCATGACCTGAAAGCAAAATGCGCTTGCGTTTCACATCGAATCGGTCTACAGTGAGGAAATGATGATTTGTCCTGAGCCGCGCACATGACCTCCAAAGATTTCCGTATCGAGCACGATTTTTTAGGTGAAAAAGCCATACCCAGCCAGCACTATTGGGGCGTACACACAGCCCGTGCACTAGAAAATTTTCCTATCACCGGCGCCCCCATCGCCATCATGCCCGAGCTCATACGTGCACTGGCGCTGGTTAAAAAATCCGCCGCCAAGGCCAACGCCAGCATGCGGGTTTTGGACAAAGAACGCAGTGATGCCATTGTCAGTGCCTGCGACGAACTGCTTGCTGGCCACTACCACCGAGAGTTTGTGGTCGATGTTATTCAAGGTGGGGCGGGCACCTCCACCAATATGAACGCCAATGAGGTGATCGCCAACATCGCTCTAGAAAAACTCGGGCATGAAAAAGGCCGCTACGATGTGCTGCACCCCAATGACCACGTCAATGCCTCACAAAGCACCAATGACGTCTATCCCACTGCGGTGCGCCTCGCCCTGTGGCAAGACCTAGGCAACTTACAGCAAAGCCTGCAAAGCTTGCAAACTGCCTTCGCGCAAAAATCCACCGAGTTCAAATCAATTCTGAAAATCGCACGCACACAATTGCAAGATGCAGTGCCGATGACCTTGGGGCAAGAGTTTTCCACCTATGCGGTGATGTTGGAAGAAGACCTTGCCCGCCTACAGGAAGCTCGTGCCCTGATCACCGAAATCAACCTTGGCGCCACTGCCATTGGCACGGGCATCAATGCCCCGGCTGGCTACGCCGAACTGGTGTGTCAGATACTGGCACAAGAGAGCGGAGCACCTTTGCTTAAAGCCAGCAACCTGGTGGAGGCCACGCAAGACACCGGCGCCTTTGTGCAACTCTCTGGGGTACTGAAACGCATTGCCACCAAGCTCTCTAAAACCTGTCATGATCTGCGTCTGCTCAGCTCTGGGCCCCAGGCGGGTTTTGCTGACATCAAGCTGCCTGCTCGCCAAGCCGGCAGCTCTATCATGCCCGGCAAGGTCAATCCGGTGATCCCCGAAGTGGTCAATCAAGTGGCTTATGAAGTGATCGGCAACGATGTCACCATCACCATGGCGTCCGAGGCTGGACAGTTGCAGCTCAATGCCTTTGAACCCATCATCGCCTGGAGTCTGTTTAAAAGCATTGCCCACCTGAGCCGCGCCTGCGACACCCTGTGCCAGCACTGCGTCCTTGGCATTGAAGCCAATGTGACCGTGCTGGACAAAAGGGTGCGCGAATCTGTCACGCTCGTCACTGCATTAAATCCTTACATAGGTTATGAGCAGGCGGCCCGCATCGCCAAGCTGGCCATCGCCTCCGGCAGACCCATCGATGAGGTTGCCGCACAGCTGGGCATCCTAAGCAAAGAAGGTTTGCATCAGTTGTTGGTGCCTGAAAAACTCACCCAACCGCAAATGACCCAGCCAAATAAAATGGGGGCATGAGTTCCACACCATCCACCCCGCCACTGCCACCGCTTCTACCACTTGCCCACCTCACTGTCATTTCGCTTGAACATGCCATTGCCGCTCCCTTTTGCACTCGCCAGCTGGCAGACCTAGGCGCACGTGTGATCAAAATAGAGCGCCCCGGCAACGGAGATTTCGCTCGTGCCTATGATGATCGTGTGCGAGGGCAAGCTTCCCATTTCGTCTGGACAAATCGCAGCAAAGAAAGTATCTGCCTAGATTTAAAACAACAGGAAGGACGCGCAGTCCTTGAAAAACTGGTCGCCAAGGCTGACGTGTTGGTACAAAATCTGGCACCTGGAGCGGCAGCACGCATGGGCATGAATTTCGACGCCCTACACCCGCTGCACCCCAAACTCATTGTTTGTGATATTTCAGGCTACGGCGACGACCCAGAACACCCTGGCCCTTATCGCGACAAAAAAGCCTACGATTTACTCATTCAAAGTGAGAGTGGCTTTCTCTCCGTCACCGGCACCTCCGAGTCTCCAGCCAAGGCCGGCTGCTCCATTGCCGACATCGCCGCCGGCATGTATGCCTACACCAACATATTGGCCGCTCTGCTCGAACGCACACAGACCGGTGTAGGCAAACGCATCGATATTTCCATGCTTGAGGCCATGAGTGAATGGATGAGTTATCCCATGTACTACGCCTTTGACGGAGCCCCACCACCAGAGCGCGCTGGCGCCGCGCACGCCACCATCTACCCTTACGGCCCCTTCACCGCAGGTGATGGCAAAGAGGTGATGTTGGGCATACAAAACGAACGCGAGTGGCAAGAGTTTTGCCGCAAGATTTTGTGCGATGAACGCTTGATCACCGATGTCCGCTTTGCCAACAACAAAGCCCGCAACGAAAATCGTGATGCCCTGCGTCAGCTCATCTTGACTGCCTTTAAACCCTATACCGCACAGGCACTTTGTGCACGCTTAGAAGCGGCGCAAATCGCCAACGCGCAAGTCAACCGCATGGCCGATCTGTGGGCGCACCCACAACTCAAAGCCCGTCAGCGTTGGACAGAAATCGACACGCCCCAAGGACGCATCCCTGCCTTGTTGCCAGTGGGGGTCTCCGATACTCAGGCGGCACGCATGGGCAAGGTGCCCGCAGTAGGTGAACACAGTCGTGCCCTGTTGGCTGAGCTAGGCTATGCAGAAACCTACATTGATCAACTGTGCCAACAGGCTGTCATTTGATGAGGGCAGATTGTCAGGGCTAATTCAAGGCTAATCCGGGACTGACTGATCGCGGCGGCACCACAAGCGCCCCACCAACACCTAATCAGCGCTTTAGACACCAAGACCAAAACCAACCAGACAAACACAGCAAGCACAGCAAGCACAGTAAGCACTGTCAGCGCAGGCTCGGATTGCCCAGCCAATACAACAATATCAGGGATAGCTGCGACCACCGGTGCGGCCAGACACCAACTCCAAGGTTGACTCTAGGTTCATTTCTAATCCTAGCGACACACCAGAGCCCCTAAGCACATTTTTCAGGCTATTGAAGCCACCACCGCTCCAACTCGTCTGTGTGTCCTTGCTGTCCCAGGGCATATTTTGTGACGTGCCTTTAATGGTGCCCTGATGACTGAATTTGCAGGCATTGGCAAACGTCCCCGCTGGCACGGTCACGCTCTCTCTGCCCACATAAGTAGTGCTACCGGTATAACGCAGGGCATGGCTGCTGTCGCAAGTGCAGTACTCGGTGTAATCGTGACTAAAGCTTTGTCCAGTTGCAAAACTCTTGGGCACCACTTGTTCTGGCTGGTAATAGGTAATGCCATTGCTGCTCGACGACCCAAGCAAGGTGCGTGTGGTGGCTGTGTCCAAATAGTATGTTTTGGACACAAGCACGCCCTTGTCATCATAACCACCCACCACATAATTGGCCTGCTTGCCACGGAACACCTCGCCAGGCAACATTTTTAGGCTGACATTTACCGTGGGTATGTCGATATTGAAGGTGAGCTCACGCACATTGACACGCGTCGTCATGGTGTCCCCTACCGCCATGGTAGGTATGCAGTCTTCGTTGCCGCCAGGAGTGGTGGGCGTGCTACCGCCCGAGCCCTGAGCACAGAACACCACGCCCTCATTCACCCAGCCTTGTGCTGCCATGGCGCTGGCCACCGAACTGCTGACCACAAAGCGATGGTTGGCATCATTAATGCCCACATTAAGCCCACGATTGTTGTAGAAACGGGTCACTGGCGTTTGCCCGCTGGCGCAGCTCCCGCCGCTGGCAATGGGGACATAGAAAAAAGCCGTGTTCTCCAAAAACCATGACGTGGTGTTCAGCACATTGCCCGGGTTTTGTTGACGCAAGGCCGTGCACTCGGCCGCCACCGCGGTGAAGAAATGTGAGTTAGGTCCCATGCCATAAAAGCGGCACACCGGCTGTGCCCCGGACGGTGCACTTGCCGCGGTCTTCCACACAGTGAAGGTCTCTCCGGTGCGCACCCAACCTGCCCCGGCGGCTCCACTCTCGATGGCAGTGACTTCGCTGGCCTCAGCGGCAATAAAATAATGTTTGAGATTGGTGTTGTAAAACTCCACCACAGTCGAGGTTTGCGCCTGCAACACTCCCGCCATCAAAAACGACGACAAAGACACAAGAGCAGACATTAAAAATCTTGATTGTTTTAAAGTGTTCATTTTTGTTCCGCGCAGTCTCTGTCTAGATAAAAAATTTAGTCTAGCGTTTTTTTATTTGACTGACAATACCTTGTTTCAGGTAATGACAAGACAACTACTTAGACTCACAATCAATCGTATTTCACCACTGTTTGTCAGTGCACCTTGACGTGCATTTGCTATCATGACTCAGCTAGCCTCGGTAGTGCTTAAGTCGTCACACTGAATCAAATTTATCAAGATTATTAGGAGAACAATATGTTAGGGCGTCGGTATATGAAAGCATGGTTGTGCTGCTTACTGTCTTTGTTGCTGCTGCCTGCCTGGGCACAAAAAATCACCAAGATAGCCGCAGGCAAACACCATGTGCTGAGCTTGCGTGAAGATGGGACAGTATGGGCCTGGGGGCAGAATTATTTAAATTTTTTAGGTGACGGCACCTCCACCACTCGCTCAGCCGCGGTGCAGACCAAGCTTCTGAGCGGCATCGCCGACATTGCCGCAGGCAAAACCTATTCGATGGCCTTAAGCAAAGACGGAAGGCTCTATGTCTGGGGTGGCAACAACGATGGCGAACTTGGACTCGGACACTACCAATTGGTGGCCGTGCCCAGCCTCATACCCACTTTGAGCAATGTGACGCAAATTGCTGCCGGAGACAAACACGCCATGGCGCTGTTGGGCTCAGGACGCATCATGTCCTGGGGCCTAAACAGTTGGGGACAATTGGGCAACGGCACACGCACAGAAAGCGCTCTTCCGGTGCTGGTGTCCGGCCTAAGCGGTGTTACCCACATCTCGGCGGGCTTAAACCATTCACTGGCGCGCACCTCTGATGGCAAGGTGTGGTCGTGGGGAAATAACTCCTCGGGTCAGTTGGGCGATGCCAATGTGGCCGACCGTATCACCCCCGAGTTGGTGTCAGGGCCCAGCAATATTGCTGAAGTCGTGGCGGCCTCAGAGTTCTCCTTGGCACGCGGCAACGATGGTCGCGTATGGTCCTGGGGTTACAACAACACCGGCGAATTAGGCGACGGCACGACGATTAGGCGCAGTACCCCACTGCCCATTCCCGGGCTGGTGGGCATCACCCAGATTTCGGCCAATTCGAGTCTGTATGCCAGCCACAGTCTGGCCAAATCGCTAGATGGGCGCGTCTGGGCCTGGGGCAAGAATGCCTTTGGACAGCTGGGGGATGGCACCTACAACAACCGCCCTTATCCTGATTTGATCAATGGCTTAAATGCAGTGGCCGATATCGGCGCAGGCGAAGACTACTCCGTCGTGCGCACTCAAGATGGTCAGCTCAAGTCCTGGGGCATGAACAGCGACAGTGAGCTTGGTCATGCCATCACGGCCACCCGGGCCGCGCCCACACTGGTGGCCGGGCTGAGCAATATTGCGGAAGTAGCCGCCGGTCTGTGGCACGGTCTTGCCCGCGCCACAGACGGACGCGTGTGGGCCTGGGGCT
This sequence comes from Pseudomonadota bacterium, assembly GCA_039796435.1. Classification (GTDB taxonomy): domain Bacteria; phylum Pseudomonadota; class Gammaproteobacteria; order Burkholderiales; family Casimicrobiaceae; genus JBDKJU01. The sequence continues at coordinate 9,504 of JBDKJU010000324.1, forward strand.
ATGGTGCTTCAGGCATCTTGGGTGACAGCTTCACCAACCACCGTGCCACGCCCACTCTGGTGCCCGGCATCAGCACTGTGGCCGAGATTCAATCAGGCAATTTTCATGCGGTGGCCAGAACCACCGATGGCCGCGTGTGGACTTGGGGTGGCAACCATGTCTCGCAGCTGGGTGATGGCAGTGTTGACACCAGCCGATTTACCCCCAAGGTTCTGAGCCTTGCCAATATCATCAAAGTCTCGGCGGGTGCCACCCATACCCTGGCGCTTGCTAGCGATGGGCGCGTCTGGGCCTGGGGTGAAAATGAATATGGACAATTGGGAGATGGCAGCACCGTCAATAAAAACACCCCAGTGTTGGTGAAAAATCTGAGCGGCATCGTAGATTTGGTGGCGGGCCCTTGGCACTCTTTGGCGCGCAGCAGTGATGGACGCGTCTGGGCTTGGGGGCGCAATACCTCGGGGCAAGTGGGTGATGGTAGCTTGAACAACCAAAACGCGCCTGTGCAGGTCAATGGCATCAGCAATGCCACCGCGCTTGCCGCAGGGGCCATTCACTCCCTCGCACTCAAGGCAGATGGCAGTGTCTACGGCTGGGGCTCCAATGACACAGGTATGTTGGGTCTAGGCAACAACAGCAACTTTTACACCAGTGCCGTGCAGTTGCCCGGCATCAGCGGGGCGATTGAAGTAGCCACGGGCACCTTTCACTCCCTGATTCGCACCTACGATGGCAAGGTGATGGTTTGGGGCGATGGCAATAATGGACAGCTGGGCACTGGCTACACGGGGTTCTTTACCTCGCCCTACAAAAGCGAGTATCTCAGTGGCATCAGCAGCACACGCAAGAGCATGTCCGCGAAAGAGGACAATACCTTGCTGCTGCGTGCCGATGGACAAGTGATGGCCACTGGCGCCAACAACTACAGTCAACTGAGCATACAGGGCCCGCAAGACACCTTGCTGCCCAGACAAGTCATCGACCTTATGCACCCGACCAACACCCGTGGCGCGTATCCGGTGACTGAGTTTTACAACGAGCAAATTAAGAATGGAACGGGACAACTGGGCAGTGGCCATTACTTTGTCACCAACTCATTTGCCGAGGCCAATGGCGTTGATGCAGGCAGCGCCGGCGCAGGGTGGACACGCACCGGACGCAGCTGGCGCGCCTGGGCCAACGCAGCGGAGGTGCCTGCCGGCACGGTCACCGTCCCGGTGTACCGTTTTTACGCTGCCGGCCCCAACAGCCATTTCTACACCGCCAATGAAGGCGAAAAAAACACCCTGCTGGCACAAAACCCCACACGCGACGTCAGCAAAGGCTGGGCCCTTGAAGGCCCAGTGTTTCATGCCTTGATTCCCACCTCGGCCACCACCGCAAGCACCTCGGGCTGTCCAGCCAACAGCTACCCCGTATTCCGAGCCTTCAATAACCGTGGCACCAATGTCGGCAAAAATGATGCCAACCACCGCATCACCTCCGACTACATCGACATCCTGCGTGGCGTGCGCTACTTTGGCTGGCTCGCGGAAGGCGTGGCTTTTTGCTCTCCCACCGCCACCATTCCCGGTGGCGATCTACACGCCTACCACACCTACCCCGGCGACACCGTACAGGCAGGCAGCACCCTGATCTCCGAACACATGTTCAGTAACTCCGGCCCTGGACACGCCAACGGTGCCACCCTGCATGCCGCTTTTGATGCCAAAGCCAATTGGAGTTGGAGCTGTGAAGCCAAGTATGGCGCTGTCTGCCCGCAATTGCCCAGTGGCAGCAATGCCAATGGCGACCTGCGACTTGGCTTGACCGTCAACACCTTCCCCGCCGGTGGTGTGGTCATCATCAAGGGCATAGCCACTGCCCCCACGGCTCTTAACACCGGCTCCGAACTCAATTTCGCCACCGCCATCAGCAACCCCTCTGGCGCCCCCGATCCTTACCCGCTGAACAACGCCTCGGTCGCCAGCTCCAAAACCGTGGTGCTCAACCCCTCTGACTGCACCGTCAGCCTCTCCAGCAAAGCCCTCGCCTCTAGCCACTTGGCACAAAATGCGCAAATCACACTCTCCTCACCCAGTGGCTGCGCCTGGAACATACAAAGCGACCAAAGCCATGTCAGTGTCTCCCCCAGCGCCGGCAATGGCAACAGCGTATTGAACATCAGCAGCGGCGCCAACCTCAGTGCCAATGCCCGTACCGCCGTGCTGACCGCCACGGCGGTCAGCGGCAGCAGTGCCAATCCCAGCAAAACCGCCACGCTGGTGCACGCCCAAGCGGCTCTCCCCTCGGCCAGCACCATTGCCTGCAGCAGCCTCAAGCTTGAGCGCAGCTCCGAGCAACAAGGCCCCAAT
>JBDKJU010000325.1:0-2807 GCA_039796435.1 Pseudomonadota bacterium
CGCAAAAGCCATCGTCGCCATGACAGAAAGCGGCAGCGCCGCGCTGTGGATGAGCCGTCACCGCATCCATATTCCTATCTACGCCTTGACCGCACAAGTAGCCACACAGCGCAAAATGACGTTGTACCGCAATGTGCAGCCTTTGTTGATGGACACGGCCAATGACCGCGACACCGCCTTGGCGCAAGCTGAAGCCCACCTCAAAGCCCGCGGCATTGTGCAAAAAGGCGACGTTTACGCCATCACCTGCGGCGAGCCCATGGGCATGCCAGGGGGTACCAACATGCTTAAAATCTGCCGCGTAGGCTAAATTTCAGCTAAAACTTCAAAAATAGGCATAAATACGGCTTTAGCCGGCGTATTTATTGCCTAAACAGCTATCAAAAATATAGCAAAAGCAAATCCACTTTCTCAGGCGATAATCTAGGCTATGACTTCTAATTCTTCGCCTGCCGCTTCAGTCCACACCTCCAATATCGCCTCCTTAACCCTGCTGGCCAGAGGCAAAGTTCGCGACAACTACGCCGTCGGTGGCGACCGCATTTTGATGGTTGCCAGCGACCGCTTGAGCGCGTTTGACGTCATCATGGGCGAGCCGATTCCGGGCAAAGGTGCTTTGCTCACGCAAATGGCGCTGTTTTGGTTTGAAAAGCTGGGTAAAAATGGTGCTGATTTGTGCCCGAATCACTTAACCGGCGAAGCCCCTGAAAGCGCTGTCACCGCAGCCGAAGTACCTTACGTCACAGGTCGCTCCATGCTTGTGAAGCGTTTGAAACCCATTCCTGTCGAAGCCGTAGTGCGCGGCTATTTGGCGGGTAGCGGCTGGGCAGAATACCAAGTGTCGCAGTCGGTTTGCGGTGTCAAGCTGCCAGCCCATCTAAAAAACGCTTCCAAACTACCCGAGCCCATCTTCACCCCCGCCGCCAAAGCGATTGTGGGCGAGCATGACGAAAACATCACTTTTGCGCAGATGAGCGACAAAATCGGTGTCGAGCTGGCCGAGAAAATCAAAGTGCTGAGCATCGCCATTTACAAAACCGCAGCCGAATTCGCACTGACAAAAGGCATCATCATTGCCGACACCAAGTTTGAGTTTGGTTTAGACGCAGATGGCACACTCACCTTGATGGATGAAGTGTTAACGCCAGATTCATCTCGCTTCTGGCCGCTGGAGAGCTACGAAGCTAGTTTTAAAGAAGGCAAAAACCCCCCAAGTTTCGACAAACAGTTTGTCCGCGACTGGTTAGAGACCCAAACCTGGGACAAAACCCCACCCGCACCCCGCGTGCCGCGTGAGGTGGTTGAAAAGACGGCAGCGAAGTATCAAGAGGCTTGGACGCGGCTTACTGGCTGAATCAGGCCTTTTGCGGCACAAACTTAATTTGCAGTTCGCAGCCTACAGCTTGTGCATAGCGCTTCAATGTTGATAACGACGGCGCGTGTTTTCCCGCCGCTTCAAGCCTAGAAATGGCGCTTTTTGTTGTTCCCATTAGTTCGGCAACAGCATCTTGCGTTAGCCCTGCGCGTGAACGCGCTTTTATCATTTGGTTGGTAACTTTGTACTCCAACTCTAGCGCATCATATGCCTCTTGAAAGCCTTTGCGTTCGTTAGCCTTCGCCAAGAATTGGCTATGGTCATGCGTAACAGGTTCATATTTAGGTTCAGCCAAGTTGTACCTCCTTTAAGCGTTTGCGGGCAAGTTTTAATTCGTTGTCAGGCGTTTGTTGAGACTTTTTGATGAACGCATGCAAGACGATGACCTGCTTGCCCACCATATAACAGTAAAACGCTCGCCCAATGCCTGATCTACCTTTGGGTCTAAGTTCAAAAAGCCCATCACCAAAAGCCCGCGAGTGCGGCAAGCGAAGACTCGGGCCATGTTCAATCAGTAATTCAACAAGACGGGCATAGTCAGCAACCACATCCACAGGCCAAGATTCGATTTCTGCAAGCACGCGGGCGTGAAAGTAGTTGATTTCAAATGCCATAGGCAAATGTTAGCATTTTTGCGAACTTTGTGCAAGAAAATGCGTTCAATACAGATAACTAAACCCTGAACGGATTCACAATCCGTACCCCGTTCACCATCTCGCCCGCATTCATATCTTCAGAATACAGCACGGTGCAGCCGCTGGTTTTGGCGGCGGCAACAATCAGCGCGTCAAAGTATCCTATAGATCGGGTTTGGTGCAAATCTAAGCCTGCATGGATGATGTCTGGGGTCACTTGAACAACTTCATACTGCTGCCAAAATTGCATTTGCTCGCGAATATCAGCATGCGGCAGCTTTAGTTTGTTGAGCGCTACATTGCAGTATTCGCCCAGCACTTGAGTTGACAACACGCCGGTTTGATTCAACCTCAGCTGCTTTAGCAAAGACAAAGCGATCCGCTGCTTGACTGGCTCGTCCCCACTGTCAGCATAAATCAGCACATTGGTGTCAATGAAGCAGCGGGCTTTCGCTTGGGGTTGGAAAATCGCCAAAAAGGCTGCGCTGGCTTCTTGCGCTGTCAACGGCTTACTACCACCTGTATTAACGGCGGGCATTGGCTTCTTCGCGGCTAAACGTCCAGTTGTTCAAGCGACCTTTGGTCTTCAAACAACGCTGCTCAAACGCATCAAAGTCCTGCTCAGCATGCGCCGTGCCGGCCAATTGCTCCAAATAGTCACGCACCACTTGGTTTAAGCTTTTCCCCATTTTGCGAGCAGCCTCCCGCGCATTTTCAGCCACACGTTCTTCGATGGATAAGGTAATGTTCATGACAAACTCCATAAATTTACACATATTATGTGCGCACTTGATGAG
>JBDKJU010000326.1:0-4819 GCA_039796435.1 Pseudomonadota bacterium
GACTGGCTGGGCTGGCTGTATCAGCAGGTGTCTATCCCCATGTCTGATTTGCAAGCCGGCAGCCCGACCCAAGCACCATTGCATTTCAAAGACATCATGTTGGCCACTTCTATCTGCTATGAAGATGTGTACAGCGAACCTTTGGCCTATCAGTTGCAGCAAAATCCTCAGCAGGCCGCCGTGCTGTTAAATCTCACCAATGATGCTTGGTATGGTGAGTCCTTTGCCGCGCGTCAGCATTTGCAATTGTCGCAGCTGCGGGCGGCCGAGTTTCAGCGCCCCATGCTGCGCAGTACCAATACCGGCATGACCGCCAGCATAGACATGCAGGGGCGGGTGGTGGCCAGCCTGCCTTGGTATCAGACGGGGGTTCTGGAAACCACGGTGGAACCACGCGCTGGTAGCACGCCGTTTCAACAGCATGGCCAAGCCATCGTTCTCGGCCTGTTGTTGTCGCTGCTGAGTTTTTTAATTCTTCCCCGATATTTAAAAGGTGAGTAGGTTTTATGTCAATCAAGAGTGATCAATGGATACGCCGCATGGCTCAGCAGCACGGCATGATTGAGCCCTTTGAGCCCACGCAGGTACGTCACACAGCTGATGGACAGCGGGTGATTTCTTATGGCACCTCCAGCTACGGCTATGACATACGCTGTTCGCGCGAATTCAAACTGTTCACCAATATCAACTCCACCATTGTTGACCCCAAAAACTTTGATGCCCGCAGCTTTGTTGATATTGAAGCGGACTTCTGCATCATCCCGCCCAACTCCTTTGCTTTAGCGCGCACCGTGGAGTATTTTCGCATCCCCCGCAATGTGCTCACCGTGTGTCTGGGCAAGAGCACCTATGCCCGCTGCGGCATCATTGTCAATGTCACGCCCTTTGAGCCCGAATGGGAGGGTTATGTGACGCTGGAGTTTTCCAACACCACCCCTTTGCCGGCAAAAATTTATGCAGGTGAGGGGGTGGCGCAAGTCTTGTTTTTTGAGAGCGATGAAGTGTGCGAGACTTCTTACAAAGACCGTGGTGGGAAGTATCAAGGACAGCGGGGCGTGACATTACCCAAGGCTTGATGCTGTGTGGGGTGCCACGCTGGCCGCTACGCAGGCAGTGGCTGCTCGCCCAAGTGCTGTGGCTCATGGGCGTGCTGGGATCACCGGCGCAGGCTCAGACACCACCGCTACTGCAGTTTCAAGCGGTGAGCCCCAGTTGGTATGTGCTTTATGGCAGTGATGAGACCTTGACTGAAAGTATCGATGGGCGTATTGCCAATGTCGCCTTGGTGGTGAAATCCGGGCAGGCCTTGATCATTGGTTCCGGCGTGAGTTTTCAGCATGGCCAGGCGATAGTGCAGGCCGCAAAAAAAATCACCGGCAAGCGCAGGCTCAGTCTCTTGCTCACGCATGCGCAAGCCGAGTTCATCATGGGGGCCGCTGCATTTGAGCGCGCCAATATCGCTGTGCAAATGCCGGTGGCGGCCAGAGTACGCATGCAAGAGCGTTGTGGGGTTTGTCTGCAAAATCTCACCACTCGTTACGGAGTCAAGGCCATGCAAGGCAGTCGGGTGCTGGCTCGCGTACAGGCCCCCAAACCATTTGCCAAGCTGCAATTTATTGACCATGGTTTGAACAGCAGCGCCGGCATGAGTGTCTATGACCCTGAGGACGATGTGCACTTTTTAGCAGGGCTGTATTCGCCGGCGCGGGTGCCAGAGCTACAGGAAGCGTCGCCACTGCTATGGCGTCAGGCACTGGCCGGCGTCAAGGCCAAGCACTTGATTCCCGGGCATGGCCCGTTGTTGCACCGCCTTGACTGGTCTTATTTTGATCACCTCTATCAGCAAGTAGAAGCCCATCTAGACGCAGGGGGGAGTTTGGCTGAGCTGTTGACGCTGGCTGATTCTGCTGCACACAGTGGCTGGAAAAATTACCCCTTGTACCACCGCCGCAATCTCTCGCAGTGGTTTTTAAAGCGTGAAGCAGAGAGCTTCTAAAATACCCTCATGGCCCTTTCGATCTTTATCGACAATCTGCGCGTCAGCACCATCGTCGGCGTGTACGAGCATGAGCAACACACGCCGCAAGAGTTGCGTTTTGATCTTGAGATGCGCTTGCCGGATACGCGTGTCAATCAGAGCGCTTTGCTGGCAGACACCATTGATTACGCCGCTGTCTCCGCGCTCATCCCCGAACTCTTGGCCACGCAACATTTCCGTTTGCTGGAAAACATGGCGCATTATCTGGCGGTTGCCCTGTGCCGACGTTTTCATTGTGTAGAAATGCGCATTCGAATCGCCAAGCATGGAGTCGTGCCCAACACCGATGCGGTGGGGGTGAATTATTTTTATCAACAGGACAAATGAAAACATACCACATCGGCAGCATCCCCGGAGACGGCATAGGCAAAGAGGTTATTCCGGCGGGCGAAGCCGTGCTGAATGCGCTGGCTCAAAGCATGGGCACTTTTAGTTTTGCCTTTGAACGTTTTGACTGGGGCGGTGATTATTATCGTGCTCATGGCAAGATGATGCCTGATGATGGTCTTGCTGCCCTGCGCCACAAAGATGCCTTGTTGTTTGGCTCTGCTGGCGATCCTCACATCCCCGACCACATCACCTTATGGGGCCTGCGTTTGAAAATTTGCCAAGGTTTTGACCAATACGCCAACGTGCGCCCGACCCGCATTTTGCCCGGCATTGATGCGCCGCTTAAGCGCTGCGCCGCCGCCGATCTCAACTGGGTGATCGTGCGCGAAAACTCCGAAGGTGAGTATGCCGGCGTGGGCGGGCGCGTGCATCAGGGCCACTTTAACGAGGCGGCCACAGACGTGTCGATGATGACGCGCTCGGGCGTTACCCGCATTCTGCGTTTTGCATTTCAGCTGGCGCAGTCACGTCCACGCAAGCTGTTGACCGTGGTGACCAAGAGTAACGCTCAGCGCCACGCCATGGTGATGTGGGACGAAATAGCGCGTGAAGTCGCAGCAGATTTCCCGGATGTGCGCTGGGACAAAGAGTTGGTGGATGCCATGACGGCACGCATGGTCAACAAGCCTGCCAGTATTGACACCGTGGTGGCGACGAATTTGCATGCCGATATTTTGAGTGACTTGGCGGCCGCGCTGGCCGGCAGTCTCGGCATTGCGCCCACGGGCAATATTGACCCCGAACGCCGCTTCCCTTCCATGTTTGAGCCCATACACGGTTCTGCCTTTGACATCATGGGCAAGGGGCTGGCCAATCCCACCGGCACATTTTGGTCATGCGTCATGCTGCTGGAACATTTGGGCGAACACGCTGCGGCCACCAAGCTCATGCAGGCGATTGAGCAGGTCACTGCCAACCCAGCATTGCACACCGGCGATCTCGGAGGCAAGGCCAGCACGCAGATGGTGACCGATGCAGTGGTGCGAGCGCTATAAGCTGTAAAGGGCAAGCATAATTTAAAAACCAAGCGTCGCCGCGTACACCTATCATTGCCCGTATCGGCGCTCTTGTTTGTGTGTGTATTTGCGCGCGTATTTGCCCACAGCACAGGCGTGGCGAATAAATAAAAAATAAAAAATAAAAAAAGCCATGCATGTGCATGGCCTGTAGGAAGGACGTGCCGCCCGTGGGCGGCTAGGCTTAAGGTTTTAGGCCAAGTCTTTCACCAGTGAATTACGGATGTTGTCATTCACTTCCAGCACCACATAGCGGTAGCGCGGGTGGTCAACCCCGATATTGAGGGCCGCTCCATTTTTAAGGTTGTTGCGCATTTCGGCCTTGATCTCAAAGCGCACGAAGTGTACGCTAGAGGTTTTGTACTCGGTTTCGCGCTCAAGGTCTTCGTCCGCTATAGCGTAGATTTTTGAAGAACCTTCTACCTGCACCCAGACACGGTCTTCAATACCGATGAGTTCGGAGAGCTTGCGCTTACGCTCGTTCTCATCGGGATACTCAAGCATCATGGTGGCTTTTAAGTTATTGCCGTCAGGAATGAGCGGGTTGTATGAATCTAGCTCTTCACGAATGCTGGCATCGTCGAATATTTTTTCCACACGCAACATTTCCTGAATCTGGTAGCGAATGGTTTTTTCGTCTTCAAAAATGAGGTTCAGGTTTTCACCCAAACGCACCGAGCGGTTTTTCTTGTGCTCAATCACTTCGGCGCGAAATACATCGCGCTTCTGAGCGTAATCTTCCAGGGACCACAAGCTGTCGCGAGTGATGCGTCCACCTTTTTTTTCCGATTTGCGGGTTGCCACTGCCATTTCCTTAAATCCTTACTGCTAAAAAAACAATTAAATTCCGTAAGCCACACACAATAGCTCCAGAGGGTGCCGTTTCTTGATGTCGGCAACGCCGGGAACTGCGCTTTGTGTCTCGTCTATGCCTTGCATGATGTGTCGTGCTGCGATGGCGCAATCAGAACTCACATAATCAGGTGCCTGTTCGCCAACCTTGGCCATAGAGCGAAACACAGGTTTACCGATTTTCATGGATATTTCGTAATACTCCTTTTTTACGCCCCACGTGCCATCATGACCCGAACAACGTTCCACGGTATTGACCTCTGTGTCTGGCACAAGTTGCAATATCTCGCGGGTTTTTTGTCCCACATTTTGCACACGGCTGTGGCAAGGAATGTGGTACGACACCTTACCAAGTGGGACCTTGAAATCCGTTTTCAAGAGCCCGTCTTTTTGCCGCAGGGCAAAATACTCAAAAGGGTCAAACATGGCAGATTTTACCTGCAAAACCGCGTTTTCGGAAGGGTACATCAGAGGAATTTCCTGCTTGTACATTAAAGTACAAGAGGGTACGGGCGTGACAATG
>JBDKJU010000327.1:0-4557 GCA_039796435.1 Pseudomonadota bacterium
GCCTGTTTCCCGCTTGCCTGTCTGAGGCGAGGCGCTTGCCACTGTGTTATTAGACTCAGGCGCTGACGTCAACAGGGTCACAGGGGCCGTGGTAGTGGGTTCGGCGGTGATGGTCGTGGCCGATGGCGTAGCTGCGGCCGTAGCGGGCAGTACTGGAATTATTACCGCGGCTGGTGCAGACTGCGGCGCAAGGACCTGCGCCGTGCCGGCTCCAGGTGGATCAAGCAAAAACACATAATCGCGTACTATCCGCCCGGTGGAACTGTTGACATCTACCAGCAAGTTAATGAAGGCTTCTTGTACGGGGGCTGCAGAGGTGATGCGTATCAGTGTTTTATTGGCTCGTTCAATAACAGATACGCGAAACTGAGACAGTATGCCAGTGTATTCTAGGCCCTGTGATTGGTAGAGTTCGGGGCTGGCGATCTTGGCGCGAGTCGTTTCCGTGGTTTCCCCCGAATCCAAGGCCACTTCGATTTCTGCGTTCAAAGGTTGACCGAGATAAGAGCTGACATTCAGCTTACCCAAGCTCAGGGCATTGGCTTGTCCGACGAGAGCCAAGCATGCCACTCCACTGATGCGGGCAATGGCCTGTGCTAAAGTCGATCGATGTTTGGTAAGTTTCTGGTTTGTTTTCAAAGGCTTAGGGGACACGGCGCCCTCTTTACGTTAACGTTGAAGTGTAACTTTAACTGTTTGTTGACATGTAAGCAAGTTTTTACCTAATTGTTCTGACTAACGTCATGTGTATGTCGTATTTTTATCGTCAGCATGATTTACAAACTTGCAACAATGGCATCGCCCATCTGCTGACACGAGCTTATCTTTTCGCCTGTCTGTGCTATATCGCCAGTGCGGTGTCCTTGTCTAAGCACCTCACGCACTGCATTTTCTATGCGTGTGGCAACTGCTTCTTGGGCGAAGGTGTAGCGAAACATCATGGCCAAGGACAAGATGGTGGCAATAGGATTGGCTTTGTCTTGTCCGGCGATGTCGGGGGCAGAGCCATGAATGGGCTCATACAGGCCTTTTTGCTGGCGATCAAGCGAGGCCGAAGGCAGCATGCCAATCGAACCAGCCAGCATAGAGGCCGCATCGGAAAGAATATCTCCAAAAATATTGCCGGTGACGATGACATCAAACTGTTTGGGTGCGCGAATTAATTGCATAGCGGCATTGTCGACATACATGTGTGTCAATGCCACTTCGGGATATTGCTTGCCAATTTCAGTGACTATTTCTCGCCACAAGATGGAGGTGTCCAGCACATTGGCTTTGTCCACAGAGCACAGTTTCTTGCCTCGCTTCATTGCGGTTTGAAAACCGACGTGGGCGATGCGTTCTATTTCAGAACGTGCATAGAGCATGGTGTCGAAGCCCTCATCTTCGCCATGGGCATTGATGCGACGCCCGCGCGGTTGGCCGAAGTAGATGTCCCCTGTGAGCTCTCGGATGATCATGATGTCGAGGCCAGCCACGACTTCTTTTTTAAGAGTGGAGGCTTCGGCAAGCTCGGGGTAGAGCATGGCAGGGCGTAGATTGGCAAATAAGGCCAGGTCTTTGCGAATGCCCAAAATACCTTGCTCTGGGCGCATGGCGCGGGGCAGGGTGTCGTATTTGGGGCCACCCACGGCGCCTAGCAAAATAGCATCGGCTTGGCGGGCCAAGTTCTGTGTGTATTCCGGATAGGGATGGCCGTACTGATCATAGGCGGCACCCCCAAGTGGGGCCTCTGTCAGCATGATTGGCATGCCTTCCGCTTTGAGTTTTTCCAGAACGCGTTTGGCTTGTGCGACGATTTCGGGACCGATGCCGTCACCGGGGAGAATTAAGATGTTCATGTACTTTGTTGTAACCAAGGTTGACGGGTGTAGTGGGTTTGCTCAAAAGCGCTGATGTCATTGGCGTGGCGCAGTGAGAGGCCGATTTCATCCCATCCATGCAAAAGATTTTGCTTGCGGGTATTGTCAATGTCAAAGTGGTGGCTCTGGCTGCCATCGGGCGTGCTCACCGTTTGCGCCGCTAAGTCTATGCGCAATTGAAAGCCTATAAACGCGGCGCAGCTGGCAAACAACTGGTCCATGGCCGTTTCTGTGAGCACGATGGGTAAGAGTCCGTTTTTAAAACTGTTGTTAAAGAAAATATCTCCAAAAGCAGGGGCAATGATGGCGCGGAATCCATACTCCATCAAGGCCCAAGGGGCGTGTTCGCGTGAGGAGCCGCAGCCAAAATTTTTGCGGGCAAGCAAAATACTGGCACCTTGATAACGAGTTTGATTGAGCACAAATTCATTGTTCAATGGGCGTTTGCTGTTGTCTACCCCAGGCTCACCGGTATCGAGGTAGCGCCAGGCGTCAAAGCAGTTTGGTCCGAAGCCGGTGCGTTTAATTGATTTTAAAAACTGTTTGGGGATAATGGCATCGGTGTCTACATTGGCACGATCCAGCGGCGCCACCAAGCCAAGATGTTGGGTGAATGCTTGCATTAGTTCATGCTCCGAATATCGACAAAATGCCCCGCTATGCCGGCGGCCGCGGCCATGGCGGGAGAGACCAAGTGAGTGCGACCACCATCACCCTGACGGCCTTCAAAATTGCGATTGGAGGTAGAGGCGCAGCGCTCGCCTGGCGCCAAACGGTCGTCATTCATGGCCAAACACATTGAGCAGCCTGGCTCACGCCATTCAAATCCGGCGGCGGTGAAAATTTTGTCCAAACCTTCTTGTTCTGCTTGCGCTTTCACCATACCGGAGCCGGGCACGACCATGGCCAATTTGACGTTATGGGCTTTTTGTCGTCCGGCCACCACTTTGGCCGCAGCCCGCAAATCTTCAATGCGTGAATTGGTGCAAGAGCCGATAAAGACCTTGTCCACCTTGATGTCGGCAATCGGGGTATTGGGGTTAAGTCCCATATAGGCCAAGGCGCGTACCATCCCTTCGCGTTTGACACTGTCTTTTTCTTTGTCAGGATCGGGGATGCGCTCAGTGATAGGCAACACCATTTCGGGCGAAGTTCCCCAAGTGACCTGTGGGGCGATGTCGCGAGCATCAAGTACCACGGTGTGGTCAAACACCGCATCGGGGTCACTGTGCAGAGTGCGCCAGTAGGCGGTAGCCAGTTTCCATAGCTCGGCTTTGGGGGCCATGGGGCGGCCTTCGATATAACGCTCGGTCACTTCATCATAGGCCACTAATCCTGCCCGTGCGCCGGCTTCGATGGCCATATTGCACACGCTCATGCGGCCTTCCATGGACAAGCTGCGAATGGCTTCGCCTGCGAATTCAATGCAGTACCCCGTGCCACCGGCGGTGCCTATTTTGCCGATAATGGCGAGCACTATGTCTTTGGCGGTGGTGCCAGTGGGCAGACGCCCATCGACACGCACCAGCATGTTTTTCATTTTTTTGCTGACCAAGCACTGTGTGGCCATGACATGTTCTACTTCGCTGGTACCAATACCATGAGCAAGGGCTGCAAATGCGCCATGCGTGGAGGTATGCGAATCGCCACACACCACGGTCATGCCGGGCAGGGTGGCGCCTTGTTCAGGGCCGACCACGTGCACTATGCCGCGACGAATATCGCCAATCGGGAAATAGGTCAGTTTCAGGGCTTTGGCATTGGCGTCCAAAGTCTCTACTTGGGTACGCGAGGTGGCATCGGTGATGGTGGTGAAGCCAAGGGTGGTGGGGGTATTGTGGTCTGGCATAGCCACCATGGAGGCCAGTCGCCAAGGCTTGCGACCCGCGAGTTTGAGGCCTTCGAAGGCTTGCGGGCTGGTGACCTCATGAACCAAATGGCGGTCTATGTACAGCAGGGCAGTGTCATCGGTTTCACGACGCACCACATGAGATTCGAATAATTTGTCGTACAGCGTTTGTTTCATCATCAGTCTCTGAAATTGCCAAAATTGACCGGCATTTCGGTCACGTCTTTTTTGATCAGCGCCATGGCGGTTTGCAGGTCGTCTCGTTTGGCGCCACTGACCCGCACTTCATCCCCTTGGATGCTGCCTTGTACTTTGATTTTGCTGTCTTTGAGTAACTTGACAATTTTTTTACCGAGCTCCTGGCTGATGCCTTCTTTGAGTTTGGTGACCTGTTTGACTTTGTTGCCGCCGACCTTTTCTAGGGTTTGTTTATCAAGCAAACGCACATCAATGCCACGCTTGGCAAATTTTCCAATGACAATATCAGTGAGCTGTTCAAGTTTGAATTCGTCATCGCTGTGCAAGGTGAAGGTTTTGTCTTTTTCAGACAGATCTATTTTGGAATCGGAGCCTTTGAAATCAAAGCGTGTGGCGAGTTCACGCCGACTCTGATCAATGGCATTATTGATCTCAATCCAGTTGAGTTCTGAGGTGATGTCGAAGCTAGGCATAGCCGACCATTTTAACGAACTCTGATTTTGCTAAGCCAATATTAGCCAATAAAAAAGCCGCTTGCGCGGCTTTTTCGGAGCTTGGATTGATTAGGGGTCGATCAACAGAACCTTGCCGGTACAGGTGGCGGTGTTTTTGGCATTGGCCACCGTGTAGGTGAAGGTTTGCGTGGGG
>JBDKJU010000328.1:0-4818 GCA_039796435.1 Pseudomonadota bacterium
AAAATAACCTGTCCACGGAGGAGATTACCAACTTATCATGGTTGGAATCCTTGCCCTTGGCACTCATCGAATGCGACACAGACGGCAAGGTGGTCTGGTGCAATCGCTATGCACGCGAATGGTTGCCCCACCTCTGCCAAGGGGTGGCTTTGTCGGCTCGCTTGCAACTGTCCGAGGTGAGCGGTGCACACTGGCAAGACAAAGACTGGCAACACTTGCGACAAAACGCCGATAACCGCTTGCAGGACCATCAACTGCTCAATGCCTGGAACAAGCTCACTGGTATGCCCTCTGCCGTGCAAAGTCTGAAGAGTCATGGCAAGCGTGTGGTTATTTTGAACCGCGAAGTCGGCAAACAAAATGCGGCCCACATTTTTTGTCTGCTGGAAAATGGCCGAGAGCTGTGTGTGCTCATGCCCGACCACTCGGCCATGCGCCTTGAGTTGGTGAAAAAAAACGGGCAGTTTGACCTGCTCACCGGCTTATATAACCGCCGCTACTTTGAGCGCCAAGCACAGCTGCTGTGGCGCAGTGCGCAACGACAACAGGTCGCACACGGAGTGCTCTACCTGGACTTGGATGGCTTCAAACAGGTCAATGACATCGGCGGCCATGCTGTGGGCGATCGGGTGTTACAGCAAGTGGCCAATACCCTCGGACGCGCCATCAGCGTGCCGCATGTGTTGGCACGCATGGGTGGAGATGAGTTTGCCTGCCTGTTGCCGCAGGCCAGCATGGAGCAAGCGCATCTGGTCGGGCTCGCCTGCATCAAGGCCTTGCAAGAAAAAGAATTCGGCTGGGCCGGTCGCAGCTTCCCGCTCTCGTGCAGCGTGGGCGTGTCCCTCATTCATGCGCAGTGCAAAAGCCTAGACCTGGTGCTGGAACAGGCAGACCACTGCGCTTATTTGGCCAAACGCAATGGCAAGGCTCAGGTGGTGGTGTATGAAGAAAATCACGAAGACATCAAGCGCCTGCATGAAGAAGAACAGGCAGTGCGCAGTTTGTCGGCCAGTCTGGCGCATGCACGCCTGCGGCTCGACCGACAAGTAGCCCACACTTTAGGGAGTGCAGACAAGCCTGCTTATCAGGAACTGCAACTGCGCCACCCCGATTTGAAAGCGCAAAGTCATGCTGCCCTATTTGCCGCGCTGGCGCGCTCCCCCCATTTATCCAAACAAATTGACCGCTTCGTGCTGAGCGAGGCCCTCGCTCAACTGCCAAACAGCACTGGCCTATTGGCCATCCACATCTCGGAACACAGCCTGCTCGAAGATGGTCTGTTAGGCAGTTGGTTGCACGCACTCAACTATCAGGCCAGCGCCACGGCCAATCTGGTGCTGGTCATCCCCCCTGCGCGCGCTGCCGCACAGATTGCCCCGATCAATGCCACCTTACACATGCTCAGCCCATTGGGCATCCGCTTTTGTCTTGATGAGCTCAACTTATCCGCCACCAATATACAGGCACTCAGCCAGTGGCCATTAAGCTGGGTAAAGCTGGGACGCGAGTGGTTTACCCAACTGGAGCAGGAAAAAAATCTGCTGCTGCTGCGGCACCAAATCGACAGCCTGCATGCCATCGGTCTGCAGGTCATGGCCAAGCAAATAGACAGCGAAGCCCAGGCGCACTGGGTCGAACACTTGGGCTTGGACTATGCCCAGGGTCATTTCTACCACCTCCCCGAACACCAACACGCACTTGCATGAGACTGCTGCACCACCTTGTCCTCCCTCCACTCTGCGCCACCATTTTGTTATCGGGGGCGGCCAATGCCTTGACTGGCCAAGCCGTCTTGGTCAAAGAACGTGCCTTCCTCATTGAGCCTGCCAGCCAAACGGTGCTGCTCAATCAAGAGGCAGACACAATAGCCGACCCGGCCTCGCTCACCAAGCTGATGACCGCTTATGTGGTGCTGGATGCCGTGCAGCAAAAACGTCTGGCCTTGACGCAAACTGTGCCAGTGCCCCGCGAGGTGATGCAGGTGGAAGGCTCGCGCATGTTTTTAGAAGCAGGCGAACAAGTAAGCATAGAAACTCTGTTGCGTGGCATGTTGACAGTGTCGGCCAATGACGCGGCACTGCTGCTGGCCAGCGCCACAGCCGGCAATGTCGGTCTCTTTGTGGCACAAATGAATGCCCAAGCACAAGCCTTGGGCATGCACCACAGCGCCTTCAAAAACCCCCACGGGCTCTCCGAAGCCGGCCACCACAGCACCGCACGTGACTTGGCCACTTTGGCCATACGCCTGTGGGAGGACTTCCCCAAGGCACAGGCCTATTTCGCCGAGCCGCGCTACACCCATCGAGCTATCTCACAGAACAACCGGCACCCTCTTTTAGGCAAGGACGGAGTGGATGGGCTAAAGACAGGACATACCGAGGCAGCAGGCTACTGCTTGGTCAGCACGGCCACGCGGGCGGGCAGACGTTTATTCGCAGTGCACCTAGGAGCCAAGAACGAAAAACGTCGCGCACAAGCCAGTAAAGAGCTGCTCGACTATGGCTTTAATGCCTTTGCGCTGCACACCCTGGTGGTCCCGCCACAGCCATTCTTGGTGGCCAACGGCGCACCACAATACAGTGAAGCCATTGCGCCACAAAACCCCTGGCTCATCACCTTGCCGCGCCACAGCCCCGAGCCCAAGCTGCTGCCCGTGCTGTCAGTCATCAGCGCGCCCGTGCAGGCAAGACAGGTCATTGGGCAAGTGCATTTGCAGCTTGGCGAGCACCTATTGGCGCAGCAAAATCTGCTCAGCAAAGAAGCGGTGCACCCCATTTCTGCCCCACTACAATGGTGGCGAACTCTGAAAATCAAGTTGATAAAAAATGGCTGATTGTTTTTTGAACGGTAAGTTTTTACCCATCGAAGAGGCACACATTTCCGTGCTCGATCGAGGGTTTATTTTTGGTGACGGCATTTATGAATACGTGCCGGTCTACGCAGGCAAGCCCTTCCGGCTTGAAGAACATTTACAGCGTTTGGCCCGTTGCTGTGCCGAGATAGGCCTTGCCAACCCCTACACTGCCGCGCAGTGGCGTGACATCATCCAAGAGCTCATTGCCCGCAGCGGTTCGCACAATCAGGGCATCTACTGGCAAGTCACCCGTGGCGTGGCCAAGCGTGACCACAGTTTCCCCAAGGACACGTCTCCCACCGTGTTCATGATGTCCAACCCCTTGGTGTCGCCCACCCCGCAGCAAGTGTCACAAGGCGTGCGCGCCTGCACCTTTCCCGATGTGCGCTGGCACCGCTGCGACATCAAATCCATCTCCCTTTTAGGCAATGTGTTGGCCAAACAACACGCCAGCGAACAAGACTGTGCCGAGGTGGTGATGATACGCCATGGCAAGGTCAGCGAAGCCTCCACCAGCAATGTGTTTTTGGTGAAAAACGGACGCATCATCAGCCCCCCCAAGGACAACTTGATTTTGCCCGGCATCACTCTCGGCGCCGTGTACGATCATGCCAAGTTAATCGGCGTAGCACTCGACATCCGCGAAGTCGATGAGTCGGAGTTGTGGACCTGTGATGAGCTTTGGCTGTCCTCCAGCTCGAAAGAGGTGCTGGCCATCACCACCCTTGACGACAAACCTGTGGCCACTGGCAAACCTGGTCCGGTGTTTCAAAAAATGCATGCCTCGGTGCGCGCTGAAATAGAAGCCATGCAACAACATGGCTGAAGCAACTTCTGAAGACACCCTGCTGGAGTTTCCCTGCCGCTTCTCCATCAAGGCCATGGGCAATAACACCCCCCAGCTCAAAGACACGGTCGCCGATTTGGTGCGTCCGCATGTGGCGCAATTGGACGACTCGCAAATCAGCACGCGCGTCTCTGCCAAAGGCAACTACCTCTCGGTAAACGTGGTGTTCACTGCCACCTCTAAGGCGCAGCTGGACAGCATTTACCGCGCCCTCTCCTCTCACCCTGACATCAAGATGGCACTATGATTGATCTGTACTACTGGACTACCCCCAATGGCCACAAAATCACCATGTTTTTGGAAGAGGCCAAACTAAAGTACCGCATCATCCCCATCAACATCAGCAAAGGGGAACAGTTTGATCCTGGCTTTTTAAAGCATGCGCCCAATAACCGCATTCCGGCATTGGTCGATCTGCACCCCAACAAAACACTGGGCATGCAAGAGCCAGTCTCCCTGTTTGAAAGCGGGGCCATGCTTTTGTATCTGGCTGACAAGACCGGTAAATTTCTGAGCAAAAAAGATTTTTACTGGCGCAAGGAGGCCCTGCAATGGCTGTTCTGGCAAATGGGCGGCCTTGGCCCCATGGCCGGACAAAACCACCACTTCTCCGCCTATGCGCCCGAAAAAATTGACTACGCCATCAAGCGCTACGTCAACGAAACCTCACGCCTCTACGGCGTGTTGAATCAACGTTTGGCCGACCGCGAATTTCTTGCCGACAAGTACTCGATTGCCGACATGGCCTGTTACCCTTGGATCGTGCCGCACCAGCGTCAGCAGCAAAATCTCGATAATTTTCCCCACCTGAAACGCTGGTACCACCACATCGCCGAACGTCCCGCCACCATCCGCGCGTATGCCTTGGCCAAAGACATCAACACCACACCCTCGGTACAAAGCGAAGAATCAAAACGCATCCTGTTCGGCTCAAAATAAGCCCGCACAAGCTGTTTACAAATCCTGAGTCGCGCGTACCTTCTGTACTGCTTGTACCATGTGGGGCAGCACCGACTCAGGGTAGGGTGCCACCGAGCTGACGTTGATTTCGCACAGCACCCATTGTTCGCCGTCACCGTCTCCATGCATGAAATCACAGTCCCACAACATGGGCAAG
>JBDKJU010000329.1:0-7609 GCA_039796435.1 Pseudomonadota bacterium
GCCGAGTACAAAGGCGTGGCCAAGTTTTATGCCTACCTTGCTGACCCACAGCGTCAAGCCACTTGGCACCAAGTCTCCGGCTACTTGCCCATCACTATGGCGGCTTATGACCTCACCAAAAAATCTGGCTTCTACGACAAAAATCCTGGCACCGATGTGTCGGTAATCCAGATGATTGAAAAGAAGGCCACGCCTACTTCTCGCGGCTTGCGTTTGGGCAACTTTGTGCAAATCCGCGCCATTGTCGATGAAGAACTCGAAGGGGTGTGGAGTGGCAAGAAGTCAGGCAAAGAAGCCTTGGATGCAGCCGTGACGCGCGGCAATGTCGAGCTGGAAAAATTCGCTAAAGCGAATAAGTAAAGCAATAAATAAAATAGTGGGCCGGGACGAAGTCCCGGCTAGCAAAACGCAATGTTGGATAGTAGCGCTCCGATCTCTCAGCAACTTTACCTCGCAAGATTGTAGAAACAAGACGTTAGTAGGCTTACTTCTGACGCATACAGAAGGTAAAAACGACGCTTTGAACTGACCTTATGGCTAAGTATCACGAAATACATACTCACGATGAAACTGCATGTATTTCTGATGTTCACTATGCAATTTTGCCTCCATACTATCGTGAATACCTAAATCTTCCGACTGCTTTAGCAAAGGCGATATAAGAACTTTCCGTAGGGTGAAAATCATGCAGGATTTTTCTACTTCTGACTTGTCCAGAATTTTGGTGTAGGGTCAAAGTAACTAAGTCTGCATTAGTGAGACAGAGGGTTTGAAAAATCAATATTCAGCCCAGTGAGTGTTCCACAACATACTGGCGCAATGCCCCATCGATGCGGGCTTGCCAGCCGCTACCTGTGGCACGAAATTGTGTCACCACGTCGCGAGACAAGCGGATTGTTATCCTTTCTTTGGTCACAGCAGCTTTGGGTCGACCTATTCGAACCAATGATTTGACGGAAGCCCATTCAGCATCGTTTAAGGGGCGAGCATCGGGATCCTGGAGTGCTGCCTTGGTGATCATTTGGTCTTCGACAGCGCTTGGGTGATGGTGGTTTGATTTAAGTTTGGGCATAGTGATTTTCCTCACGCAAATTGGCCTTGCGCAGACTGATGATTCGACGTACTTCTTGAGGTGGTTCGTCTCTGTCTACAAATGCTAAGACATGCAGACGATTGCCAATGTAGCCAATTGCAATCATGCGCGCTTCGCCATAGGCTTTGCGCAGATCTGGCCACATGATGGCGGTATCCCATTCAAACGCGGCGGCAGCAGACAGAGGTACACCGTGTTTGTTTAGGTTACTCAGGTCTTTTTGAGTATCAAATGAGATCTCCATCCGTTATTATTGTATGTACAATAAGTGGGTATGTCAAGTCTCTCGACTCTTAATCGGCCTGCTGTTCACTGCCTTCAGCCAGTCCCGTTTAATACACTTTAATGCGCTTCCTGCCAGTTCTTGCCCACGCCCACTTCCACCAGCAAAGGCACGGATAGTTGCGCCACGTTTTGCATGAGACCGGGCAGCTCATTTTTAATCGTGGCGAGTTCCGCTTCCGGCACTTCCAGCACCAGTTCATCGTGCACTTGCATGATGAGTTTGGTGGTTAATGTCTGCGTGCTGAGGTAGTGGTCAACTGCGATCATGGCGAGTTTGATGAGGTCGGCGGCGGTGCCTTGCATGGGGGCATTGATGGCAGCACGTTCGGCCGCTTGCCGGCGTGGGCCACTGCCACCGACGATGTCGGTGAGCCACAGGCGACGACCGAAGACAGTTTCGACATAGCCCTTGCTGCGCGCTTCTTCACGGGTGCGGTTCATGTAGGTGAGCACCCCGGGGTATTTGTTGAAATAACGGTCAATAAAAGTCTGTGCGGCCGAGCGCTCCACCCCGAGCTGATTGGCGAGCCCAAAGGCACTCATGCCGTAAATCAAACCGAAATTCACCGCCTTGGTGTAGCGCCGCTGCTCGGCGCTCACCTCATCAATGGCCACGCCAAAAATATCGGCGGCCGTGGCTTTGTGGATGTCATGACCAGCCGCAAATGCGGCGAGCAAGCTTTCGTCTTGCGACAGATGCGCCATGATGCGCAGCTCGATTTGCGAGTAGTCCGCTGACACCAACACCGAGCCAGCCGGGGCGATGAATGCCTCACGGATGCGCTTGCCCTCGCCGCTGCGCACGGGGATGTTTTGCAGATTGGGGTCGTTGCTGGCCAAGCGGCCGGTGACGGCCGTGGCCTGCGCATAGTTGGTGTGCACGCGCCCGGTGTCGGAGTTGATCATCAGGGGCAGTTTGTCGGTGTAGGTGGACTTGAGTTTGGCGAGGCCACGGTGTTCGAGCAAGAGCTTGGGCAGCGGGTAATTGTCAGCCAAGGTGGTCAGCACCTCTTCATCAGTCGAAGGCTGGCCGGTGGCGGTTTTCTTTTGCACGGGCAGGCCGAGTTTGGTGAACAGAATCTCGCCCAGTTGCTTGGGCGAGCCTAGGTTAAACGGCTGCCCGGCAAGGGCGTAGGCTTCTTGCTCTAGTTCGAGTATGCGCGCACCAAACACACTGGAGAGGTGGTGCAGGTGGGCCGGGTCTATGAGCACACCGTGGCGTTCCATGCGAAACAGGACTTCGCGGCTGGGCAGCTCGAGTGTGCGGTAGACCGAGTCAAGACCAGGCTCGGCGGTCAACTGTGGCGCAAAGTGCTGCACAAGGCGCAAGGTGATGTCGGCATCTTCTGCCGAGTAAGCGGTGGCACGGGCAACGTCGACCTGCTCGAAGGGGATGGCCGATGCGCCTTTGCCCGCCACTTGCTCGTATTTGATGGTGATGGTGTTTAAGTGCCTTAAAGCCAAGGAGTCCATGTCGTGGGGTTTGTGGCTTTCGAGCACATAGCTTTGCAACAGGCTGTCCTCGACGAGACCGCGCAGTGTCAGACCGTGGTTGGCGAGTACATGCTCGTCGTACTTGCTGTGCTGACCGCATTTTTTGTGCGCTGCCGAGGCAAACCAGGGGCTTAAATCTGCCAGCACTTTTGTCAGTGACAACTGCTCTGGCGCACCGGCATAGCGGTGGGCCAGCGGCACATAGACGGCTTCATTGTGTGACCCACCTGGCCAGGCAAAGGCCAGCCCCACTATCTTGGCGCTCATGCTGTCAAGTGAGGTCGTCTCGGTGTCAAAGCAGGTGAGGGGCGAGGCGTGAAGTTTCTGCAGCAAGCGCGCAAAATCAACCTCGGTGACGATGCTGCGGTAGCGAGTGCTGTCATTTGCGTGAGCCGAGTTGGTGGCAGAGTCTCCCTGCTCATCAGCGCTAAGCTTGCCAAACACACGCCCGCCGACGACCACGCTGGCTGCCTTGGTTTTGTCAGGCAGGGTGCGCTCGCCGCTGAGCTCTTTGAGCCAAGTTTTGAATTCAAAACGTTCATACAGACTCTTCAGGGTTTCAGGGGCGGTGTTGGCCACCACCAGCTGCTGAAGCGCGAGTGGCAAGGTGAGGCCGCAGTCAATAGTCACCAGCTTGCGTCCGGTGGGCAGCCAGTGCAAGGTTTGGCGCAAATTTTCTCCCACCGCGCCGCTAAAAGTATCAGCGCGGGCGATGATATTGTCCAAGTGCTCGTGTTCGCTCAGCCATTTCACAGCCGTTTTGGGGCCTACCTTGGGCACCCCGGGCACGTTGTCCACGGTGTCACCAACCAAGGCCAAGTAGTCGATAATCTGGCTGGGCTTGACCCCAAACTTGGCCAATACCCCGGCCTCATCCAAGGTCTCATTACTCATGGTGTTGACCAAGCTGACCAAAGGGGTGACCAGCTGCGCCATGTCCTTATCGCCGGTGGAGATGAGGCAGGTGACACCTGCTCGTTCGCACTCCTTGGCCAGGGTGCCGATCACATCATCAGCTTCCACCCCGGACTCGACCAAGAGCGGCCAACCATGGGCGCGAATGAGCTCGTACAAAGGAGCGATTTGTGCCACCAAATCGCTGGGCGTGGCGGAGCGGGTGGCCTTGTACTCAGGGTAGATGTCATCACGAAAGTTTTTGCCCGGCGCATCAAAAATCACCGCGAAATAATCTGGTTGTTCTTTTTGCAGCAGTTGCTTTAACATGCTCACCACGCCACGGATGGCGCCAGTGGGTTCGCCGGTTGCCGTGCGCAAATCTGGCAGGGCATGAAACGCACGAAACAGGTATGATGAGCCATCAACCAGAACACATTTTTTGAGATTGAGCATGATGAATGAGAAAAATCAGAAATTAGCGCAAATCGCCGCACCTACGGCGGGACAAGAGGCGTGGCGGGCTTTGTCCATGATGTCGGAGTTTGTGATTGCGACTGAGGAGATTAAAAAAATCGGCCCCGCCGTGAGTATATTCGGCTCGGCGCGGTTGCGCCCCGACAATCCTTGGTATGCGCGCACGGTGGAAATTGCCAAGGCCTTGTCCGAGGCCGGCTTTAATGTGGTGTCAGGCGGTGGCCCGGGCATTATGGAGGCCGCCAATAAAGGCGCACAGGCAGGTGGCAAAGGCTTATCGATTGGGCTTAACATGGCTCTTGCCCATGAACAACACGGCAACCCATATCAGGATGTGAGTCTGCACTTCCGTTATTTTTTTAATCGCAAAATCATGTTTGTGCGTTCTGCCATGGTTTTTGTGGTGATGCCGGGAGGCTTTGGCACCTTGGATGAGTTGTCAGAAGCCCTGACCTTGATACAGACCAAAAAGTCGCGCAAGATTCCTATTATTTTGGTGGGCTCGGAATTTTGGCGTGGGTTTTTAGATTGGTCGCGGCAGAGCTTGATGGGCATGGGGCTTATTTCAGAGGCAGATCTGGCGTTGATGGAGGTGATTGACGACACGGAGGAAATCGTCAAGCGTGTCAAAATCGAACACAGCCGTGATGTGGGTGAGAAAAATGCGGCACAACCTCCCTTGATTCTCGAATTTGATTGATGACAGAACCTGTCAGGACCAGAGTTTTGAGTACAATCCATTCACTATGAATACACGAATGCAGAGATTATTTTTTGCGTCACTCGCTTTACTGGGGGCTAGTCAAATGAGCTTGGCGCAAAACAGTCTGGAGGAGCCCATCCTCTTTGACCAAAAAGCCAATGCCACCGTCCAGATCAAATCCACACCCAAATCTTTGCCCGCTGTCAGCACCCCCAGCAACGAGACCAAACAGAACGCCCAAGCCAATGTGGTGGTCAATGCGGGTGCCGGCTTAGCTTATCAGCTCTCCAACGACAAAATCAGCAACAAAGACAACAAGACAAATGGCGAGCAGTTTCGTGTCGCTACCTGGTCGCTCGGCCGCTTTTAAGCTTTTTCTATCATGTCGGTTTATACCCCAGTTCGTGTGGAAGAGCTAGAGGCATGGCTGCCGCGCTACTCCATTGGCCATTGTCAATCGCTCACTGCCATTGCCTCAGGCATTGAAAATACCAATTATTTTTTGAGCACTGATAAAGGTGAGTATGTTCTCACCCTGTTTGAACGTGTGCCACCAGAAGATTTGCCGTTTTATTTGAATTTGATGGCACATCTGGCGGGTAAGGGCGTTGCTTGCCCTGCTCCGGCGGCAGACCGCAGCGGTGCGTATTTCAGCATGCTCAATGGCAAGCCCGCCTGCGTGGTGAGCAAACTTGCGGGCAGTCCACAGTTGCAGCCCAAGTCGCCTCACGTCGCGGCCATCGGGGCTGAGCTGGCGCGCTTGCATCTGGCCAGTCAGAGTTATCGTCCGCGTTTGAGTAACAAGCGAGGCCCAGGCTGGATGCTGGCCACGGCGCGGGCAGTGCAGCAGTTTTTAGATCAAGAGCAGAATCAGCTGATTCAAAGCGAGCTGAAATACCAAAGGGAAAAACGCGACAGCTATGGGGATAAATTGCCCCGGGGCGCAATCCATGCAGACCTGTTTCGCGACAACGCCTTGTTTATCGATGAACACTTGCAGGGGATCTTTGACTTTGGCTTCGCTGCCACGGACACCTATGTTTATGATCTGGCCATCACTGCCAATGATTGGTGTATTGATCTGAGCACGGGCCAATTTGAGCGTGAACGGTTGTCGGTGTTTCTAAGCGCCTATCAACAAGTCAGGCCATTGAATGAGAATGAGCAACAAGCTTGGGTTCCTTACACCCGGCTTGGGGCTTTGCGTTTTTGGTTGTCGCGCCTGTATGACTTTCATTTGCCACGCCCGGGTGAAGTGGTGCATGCCCATGACCCGGCACATTTTGAGCGGGTGTTGCGTCTGCGGGTGTCTGAACCTCTCAGCTGGTCGGAGGCGTTGACGGCGAGTGGGGCAAATACGGCCTGAGCAAGGCCAGGGTTTTTTGTGTGGCCCCCTGATTGGCTACCGCCCACTGTTGCGCTTGCGGGTGAATGCTTTGGCTTTGCTGGGGAGTACTCTGCGACTGAATGTGGGCATTTGAAGCCGTCGAAGTCATCAAGGCCGCCGAGGCCACATCCAGGGCAGCTTCAAAGTCGCTGACCTGAGTGATGGCCTGTTGTTGCAATGCCGAGCGTGCCGCTTCAGCAAAGTTAAACACCGATGGTCCCACCACGACCAGCCGCCCCAGCGCGCAAGGCTCAATGAAATTATGGCTGCCATAGGGCAGATAGCTGCCACCCATGAGCACCACCGCAGCGTTGGTGTAGTACGCCATCATCTCGCCCATGCTGTCGCCGATAATCACTTCACAATCGGGGGGGATGTGTGCGTCGCTGCGTTTGGCCGTGCGCAGGCCCGCTTGTGACGACAGTTCAAACACCTCCTGAAAACGCTCAGGGTGACGTGGCACGATCACCAGCACTGGGCAGGCGCTGGTTCTGATGCGGTGCCGAGCATAGGCCTTGAGCAACAGTTTTTCTTCTCCGTCACGGGTAGAGGCGGCGAGCAAATAGTTCGCGGGTAAGTGCTGGCTTAAGCGATGATCTGCCTTGGCTTGGCAGTCAAATTTCACATTGCCGGTGACCGAGATATCTCTGCCCCCCAAGGCGGCGATGCGTTGGGCTGAGGCAGCGTCTTGTGCGGCGATAAGCCTTAGGCTATGCAGGGTTTGTGCCGCCAGGCGCGGGTATTTTGCGTAGCCTTCGGCACTTTTTTGGGACAGACGGGCATTGACCAACGCCACAGGGCAGGGGGCTTGCAAGAGCAGATTGGGCCACCATTCGGTTTCCATGATGATGCCTAGTTTGGGCGTGCAGCGCCTGAAGAAACGTGCGACCGCATGCGGGGCATCAATGGGCAAATAGCACTGCTGAAAAGCGAAGCCGCGCAGCAACTGTTGTGCGGTGTGTCGGCCTGTGGGTGTGGTGACTGTGAGTAGAAATCGATACTCAGGATGTAAATGATGCAAGGCCTGAATCAGCGGCACGGCTGCTTGGGTTTCACCGACGGAGACGGCATGAATCCAGATGTCGGCGCTGTATCGAGGGACGAAACCGAAGCGTTCTGGCAAATGTCGCCAGTAGGCACGGCTTTTAATTCCGCGGCATAACCAGTAGAGCAGAAACACTGGCTGCGCTAAATTGATCAGCGCAGAGTAGAGTTTTTGGTTCACTGCGACTGGGGCAAGAGGGTGAGCGCAGCAGCAAGCACTTCATCGAGGCTG
>JBDKJU010000330.1:0-3228 GCA_039796435.1 Pseudomonadota bacterium
CCCGCCTCATCAACCTCTACCCCGCGTTCGCGGCACACATCGGCAGTTAAGTCAAGCGGGAAACCATACGTGTCGTACAACTGAAACGCCAATGCTCCGTCAAGGCTCTTACTGCCACCTGCCAAGGCTGTTTCGAGAATCTTCATGCCGTTGGCCAAGGTCTCACTAAAGCGTTCTTCCTCGGCTTTTAAAGTTGCCGCAACCCGCTCCCTGGCCTCGCGCAACTCCGGATAGGCATCCCCCATCTGTGCATCAAGATCGGCCACCAAATGATGAAAAAACAGACCGCTCTGCCCGAGTTTATGGCCATGTCGCAAAGCCCGACGAATGATACGGCGCAGCACATAACCCCGACCTTCGTTAGAGGGTATCACTCCGTCCACCACCAAAAAAGCACAGGCACGAATGTGGTCGGCAATCACCCGCAAAGAGGGCAGCGTGAGGTCGCTGACCTTGGTCTCACGCGCTGCGGCTTTGATCAGGGCTTGAAATAGATCTATTTCGTAGTTGGAGTGCACATGCTGCAAAATGGCCGCCAGCCGCTCAAGACCCATACCCGTGTCCACGCATGGCTTGGGCAGGGGCAGCATCGGCCCATCTTTGGTTTCACGGTTGAACTGCATGAACACCAAATTCCAGATCTCGATGTAGCGGTCGCCATCTTGCTCGGCCGACCCCGGTGGGCCGCCCCATATGCCCTCGCCGTGGTCGTAAAAAATTTCACTGCAAGGCCCACACGGGCCGGTATCGCCCATCATCCAGAAATTATCGGAGGCATAGCGAGCGCCTTTGTTGTCGCCAATGCGAATGATGCGCGCCTTCGGCACCTTGACTTCATTGGCCCAAATGTCATAGGCCTCGTCGTCTTCAAAATACACCGTGACCCAGAGTTTTTCAGCCGGCAGGCGATATACCGTGGTCAGCAACTCCCAAGCATAACGTATGGCATCGCGCTTGAAGTAGTCACCAAAACTGAAATTGCCCAGCATCTCAAAAAAGGTGTGGTGGCGCGCCGTGTAGCCGACGTTTTCCAGATCATTGTGCTTGCCACCGGCACGCACACTGCGTTGCGCCGTGGTGGCGCGTGAGTAGGCACGTTTTTCCTGTCCTAAAAACAAATCCTTGAACTGCACCATGCCTGAGTTGGTAAACAGCAGCGTCGGGTCATTGCCCGGCACCAAAGATGAGGAGCCCACATGGGCATGTCCCTGGCGCACAAAGTAATCGGTAAAAGCACGGCGTATGTCTGAAACGTTCATGTGTGTGTTTTAAAAACGAGACTGCATTTTAGCGGTATGCCCTGCCCCAAATGCCCGCCCGCTTACGTTATCATGCAGAATCAACACCTCTCGTTGTACTCACTACCACTACCCCACTCCCATGTCGCCCACCCGCTACCCTGACCCTGCTGTCGAGATCCTTGACCCACGTTTTAAACCTTATCGTTTGATGGGGGCTGCCGTAGAACAGCTCTACACCGGCTCACGTTGGGCTGAGGGGCCGGTGTGGTGCGGCGATGGTGGCTATTTGCTGTGGAGTGACATACCCAATAATCGCATTTTGAAATGGGAAGCCAGCAACGCCGCCGTCAGCACCTATCGCCAGCCAAGCCATTTTGCCAACGGGCATTGTCGCGATCAACAAGGACGTCTGCTCACTTGCGAGCACGGCAGCCGACGAGTCACGCGCACCGAGTACGATGGCAGCATCACCGTCATTGCCGACAGTTATCAAGGCAAGCGTTTGAACTCGCCTAATGACATCGTGTGTAAACGTGACGGCAGCATCTGGTTTACCGATCCCCCCTTTGGCATTTTGGGCTACTACGAGGGCTTTAAAGCCACGGCAGAGCTAGGCACCCATGTGTATTGTTTTTACCCACGCACCGGCACGCTCAGCATGGTGTGTGATGCCATCAACCGCCCCAACGGCCTGGCATTTTCCCCTGATGAAAAAACGCTTTATGTGGTGGAAAGTGGCACGGTTCCGCGCACCATTCGCGCCTTTGATGTAGATGCGCACAACACCTTGAGTCGTGACCGCATTTTTATTCAATGCACAGAAGCTGACACTCCCGACGGCTTCAGGGTCGACATCGATGGCAATCTCTGGTGCGGCTGGGGCATGACTCCCGAGCTTGACGGGGTGCGTGTTTTCGCTCCTGATGCCAGCCCCATTGGCCACATCCATTTGCCCGAGCGCTGCGCCAACCTCACCTTTGGTGGCCCCGCCAAAAACCGTTTGTTCATGGCAGCGTCACAGTCACTTTATGCGCTGTATGTGAACACCCAAGGCGCGGTGTAAACAAAGCAGCCAAGCACTCGCCAGTAGCCGCAGCTTAAACGATCTTGATCACCACCTTGCCGGTCACGCGTCCTGACTCGGAATACTGAAGCGCCTCCACCACTTGATCAAGCCCAAACACTCGATCAATTTTGGGCTTGAGTATGCCGCTCTCGACCAAGTCTGCAAGGTGGGCCAACTGCGCACCATCAGGGCGCATGAACAGGTACTCGTAACGCGCCTGACTGGCCTTGGCAGCAGCACTCACCTTGCGTGACATGAGGCCAATGACAAACACCAAAAACGGATTCAAGCCCCATTTCTTGGCAAAGTCTTTCGAGGGTGTGCCGCCAATGCTGACCACCACGCCCCCAGGTTTCACACAAGAAAACGAGCGCACCAAGGTGTCGCCCCCGGCACTGTCAAGCACCACATCACAATCTTTGGCGATGTCTTCAAAGCGCTCGGCGTGGTAGTCAATAGCCGTGTCAGCCCCCCAACTTTTGACCAGCTCAATATTGCGTTTGCCCACCGTGGTCAATACCTTTACGCCGAGATGGTGGGCTATTTGAATCGCCATTTGCCCCACCCCACCACTACCCGCATGAATGAGCACCCTTTGCCCCGCTGTAAGCTTGGCAACATCCACCAAGGCCTGCCAGGCGGTCAACGCCACCAGTGGCAAAGCTGCCGCTTCTTCGAAACTTAGATTTTTCGGGCGAAGGGCCGCATCAACAGCGCGCACCGCCGCATACTCGGCAAACGCCCCGATCCGACTCTTGTCCAAACGTGCGTACACTTCATCACCAATCTTGAAGCCTTGCACCTCTTTGCCCACTTCGCAGACCACTCCCGCCAAATCATTGCCCATGACCAAGGGCAGACGATAATTGAGCAGCACCTTAACCTTACCCGCACGCGTCTTCACATCCAGCGGGTTCACGC
>JBDKJU010000331.1:0-3477 GCA_039796435.1 Pseudomonadota bacterium
CCACAATCATGATGTACAGCACCAGCAAGGCCAAGAGCACCACCAAGGTGTTTTGCAACACCTCGGTCATCAAGTAACGGCGCAAGACCTTCATTGCCCAGCCCTTGCCAATCTGGGCCGCCACACAAAAGCAGGCCCCAAGTAACGCCGATAAAAATACACGGCCACCAAGGTGAAAGCCAAGCCATGCAAAAACACGAACGCCAGCAAGTAATGCACGCGCCCCAGTTGAATTTGGGCTTGCACAATATTGGTGACTTGAAAATACACGGCAAAAGCGAGGATGCCCAACACGATGTTGTACGAGCGCCCCATGCGCGGGTTCACATACGACATGGGTATTGCGGCCAACACCAAGATCAAAGCCACCACTGGCCAAGACAGACGCCAAAACAACTCTGCCCCGGCCGCAGCAGTGCCGGCCTGAAACAAAGTCAGGCTGTCACGCATGCTTTCGTGGGTGGCCAAACGCTTGGCCTGATTTTGCTCTACGCGCAAACCAAAGCGCTGAAAGTCGACGGTTTCATAAGCATGCTCACCGCTCACCTTGGCGTGGGCATGGTAACGACGGCCATTTTCCAAAATCAAAAATTTTTCACCTTGTGGGTCGGTGTAAATGAATCCGGTTTTTGCCACGATGGTGTCGTCATCGCCCTTGTCATCGCTGTGGCGAAAGATACGGTTGATTTGCCCGTTAATGGGGTTTAAGGACTCAATGAAGTGAATCGAGGCATCTTTGCGCCGCTCCTGAAACATGCCCGGAGCAATGGCGGTCAGCTCGTCACGCGCCTCCAGCAAGGCTTGGTACTCCAGACGCTTCTTCGCCGCCCAAGGCGCCAGCCCCACGGACACCACTGCCGCGATAAGGCATAAGGGCAATACGAAGCGCATCACCGGTTTTACCCACGCCAAGAGGCCCTGCCCGGCGCTCATCCAGATCACCATCTCGCTGTCTTTCCAGGCGCGCGACAGAGTGAGCAAGGCGGAAATAAACAAAGTGGCCGCCAGAAGACGTGGCAATTGTGTGAGGGCAGTGAAGGCGAGTATGCCCAACACCCCATCCGCCGGCAGGGCGCCGCTGGCGGCTTGCCCCAAAAGACGGATGATGATCTGGGTGGTGATAATGGCCAATATCACCAGAAACACCCCGACGGTGCTGACGGTCAGCTCTTGCATCAGGCTGCGCTCAAAGACCGGGGTTTCTCTGCCTGCTGAAGGTGAAAATAAGGGCATGAAAGTTACAATGTCAGGTTCTGATTTTAACTAAGGAACCCCATGGAATTTGCCGTCAAGGCGGGCAACGCCCACAGCATCAAAACACAGGCTCTGGTCTTGCCTGTATTTGAAAATAAAAAAATGGCGGCCGTGACCCAAAGTGTGGACGATGCCAGCAAAGGCGCGCTCTCGGCTTTTTTGCAACATGGTGACTTCAAAGCTGCTGCTGGTGACACCAAAATACTCTATGCCTTGCCCAATGTGGCGGCAGAACGCGTGGTGCTCGTAGGCATGGGGAAAGCCGACACTTGCACCCTCTCCAAATACCGCACTGCCATGGCGGACGTCAGCAAACGTCTTGACAAAAGCGGCGCCAGCGAGGCAGTGTACGCCGTACTCGATCTGCCTATTGCCAGCGAGGACGCTGCCAATCTCCTCACCCATGCCGTGCTGATGGCGCGCTCGGCCACCTACAGCTTTACCGAGCACAAAAGCAAGCCGGAGAAAAACGACAAGCCCTTAAAGAAAATCACCCTGCTCAGTAGCGACGCGGCTCTGGCCAAATCTCTGACCAAGCAACTGCCCATCGCAGTGGCCATGGGCAACGGCATTGCCTATACCCGCGATGTAGGCAACCGTCCCGGCAATCATGCCACCCCCACGCATCTGGCCGAGCAAGCTTTGGCACTTAAAAAACTAGGCATCAAGGTCACGGTGTTGGAGCGCAAAGACTGTGAAAAACTGGGCATGGGCTCATTTTTATCGGTGGCGCGCGGCTCCATCGAGCCGCCCAAATTCATCATCATGGAATGGCTTGGTGGTGACAAAAAAAGCAAACCCACGGTGCTGGTGGGCAAGGGCATCACCTTTGACACCGGCGGCATATCGCTCAAACCAGGCCCCGATATGGACCACATGAAATACGACATGTCGGGTGCTGGCAGCGTGCTGGGGGTGTTTCGCGCCCTTGGCGAAATCAAGCCCAAATGCAATGTCGTGGGCTTGATTCCCAGTTGTGAAAACATGCCCTCTGACCGCGCCACCAAACCCGGCGACATTTTCAAAAGCATGTCAGGGCAAACCATAGAAGTGCTCAACACCGATGCCGAGGGACGCTTGATCCTCTGTGACGCCCTCACCTACGCCGAGCGCTACCAGCCGCAGGCAGTCATCGACGTGGCCACTCTCACCGGTGCCTGTGTCATCGCCCTTGGTCACGTAGTGGCGGGCATGTATGCCACCAGTGAGCAACTGGCAGCAGAGCTCACCGCCAGCGGCCAACGCACCCTTGACCGGGTCTGGCGCATGCCTTTGATGGAAGAGTACCAAGAGGGTCTAAGCAGCAATTTTGCCGATATGGCCAACATCGCCGGACGCGCCGGAGGCAGCATCACCGCCGCCTGTTTTCTCTGGCGCTTTGCCAAAAAATACGACTGGGCGCATCTGGACATTGCCGGGGTTGCCTACCATGAAGGCAAGGCCAAAG
Organism: Pseudomonadota bacterium; assembly: GCA_039796435.1. Taxonomy (GTDB): domain Bacteria; phylum Pseudomonadota; class Gammaproteobacteria; order Burkholderiales; family Casimicrobiaceae; genus JBDKJU01. Next base: position 2,702 of record JBDKJU010000331.1, read on the forward strand.
GGGCCACCGGACGCCCCGTGTCGCTGCTGCTTGACTACGTGCTGAAACAAGCCAAATAAAGCGGGCGGCGGGGCGGTATGACCGAGATTAAGTTTTACTCGAATGTGGCGGATGAGACCGCTTTTCTGTGCAAACTGGTGGCGCAACTGCACAAAGATGGCAAGTATTTGCGCATCGTCACCCGCGACGCGGCACACACCGAATCGCTCAGCCAGCAATTGTGGACCAAGCAAAACACCGCTTTTCTGCCACACTGCACCCTTAATCATGTCCACCGGCTGAAAGCCCCCATTTGGTGCGACCATGTGCTGACCCAGCCTGACAGTGCCACGCATGCGGATACGCTGATCAACTGCAGCCTAGACATTCCACCGTTTTTCTCGCGTTTTCTGACCGTGGTGGATTACGTCACCGAGCATGGGCCACAAGTGGCCGCTGGCAGATTACGCTATCGCTATTACAAAGACCGTGGTTATGCCATTAAACATCATGATTTCAGGAATAAATAGCACCATAGAATAGAATACTCACTATGGAGGACACCACCAAATTGCACCGCAGTGCCAAGGAGCTGCTCGCCGAAGCAGACCAGCTCATGCGCGGCAAGTCCTACATAGATGATGATTTTCCAGTCCTTGACTCACCCATCCCTCCTAGGTCGGCGCAAGACCCCGCGAGACACGCCGGACAATCACACACCTATCAGCAACAAAGTGTGACCCCATTGGGGCAAAACTTCACCATCTCACCGGTGGGGCAAGACATTCAACCCTCTG
>JBDKJU010000332.1:0-4905 GCA_039796435.1 Pseudomonadota bacterium
GCGCCCTGATAAATTGACCAAGAGCACTTTGTCTTTGTCTAATTGCGGTGCAATTTTGGCAGCATAAGCCAAGGCATGTGAGGACTCCAATGCCGGGATAATGCCCTCTATACGGCAACAGTCATGGAAAGCGCCTAGTGCTTCTGTATCAGTGATGCCCACATATTGGGCGCGCCCAATGTCGTTGAGGTAAGCGTGTTCTGGACCTACTCCGGGATAATCAAGACCTGCTGAAACAGAATGGGTCTCGATAATTTGGCCATTGTCGTCTTGCAAGAGGTAGGTGCGGTTGCCGTGCAGTACTCCGGGCTTGCCAGCCGAGATCGAGGCCGCGTGCTTGCCGGTGGCAATACCTTCGCCCGCCGCCTCCACTCCGATGAGCTCGACTTTTTCGTGAGGAATATAAGGGTGGAAAATGCCCATGGCGTTTGACCCACCGCCCACGCAGGCAATCACTTTGTCGGGCTGGCGACCGATAAGCTCCTGCATTTGCACGATGGCTTCGCGCCCAATCACTGATTGAAAATCACGTACCAGCATGGGGTAGGGATGTGGTCCTGCGACAGTGCCAATGATGTAGTAGGTATTTTCAACATTGGTCACCCAGTCGCGCAGGGCTTCGTTGAGCGCGTCTTTGAGGGTTTTGCTGCCTGATTCAACCGGCACCACTTTCGCTCCCAAGAGTTTCATGCGAAAGACATTTTGCGCCTGTCGTTTCACATCTTCGCTGCCCATGTACACCACACATTCCAGGCCGTAGCGTGCGGCCACCGTGGCACTGGCCACGCCATGTTGACCGGCACCGGTCTCGGCGATGACGCGAGGCTTGCCGAGGCGCTTGGCCAACAGGGCTTGGCCAATGCAGTTATTGACTTTGTGTGCGCCTGTGTGATTGAGATCTTCGCGCTTGAAGTAAATTTGCGCGCCACCTAGTTGCGCGCTCCAGCGCTTGGCGTGGTATACCGGTGAAGGGCGGCCGACAAAATACTTTAATTCATTTTCGAATTCGTGGATGAATTCAGCATCGTGTTGATAGCGAGCGTATTGGGCTTTGAGATCGTCCAGGGCTTTGATAAGGGTCTCGGCCACAAAGGTACCACCGTAAGGGCCAAAGTGACCAGTGGCATCAGGTAAGTCGTAGGGAGTCATGAGTTATTTTTGCTAGGAAGCATCGGCACGTTGTACCGCGCGACAAAATTCAAACATCAGTTCTGCTGATTTCACCCCGGGGGATGATTCAATCCCGGAACTGACGTCCACGGCGTAAGGTTGTATTTGCGCGATTGCGTCGCTTACATTTTGCGGTGTTAACCCACCAGATAAAACGACTGGACAGGGGACGTTTGCAAGAGGGGGTAATTGTTGCCAAGGAAAAGTTTTGCCGCTGCCCCCGTGGCCTTGAGATGGAGAGTCAAGCAGTAGGGCAGACGCTGAAGTGAAGTCAGCAGCGAAGTTTAGCAAATTTCCCGCACTTGAAAAGGCGTGTGCCTTCAGATATGGGTGGTGAAATTGGGCGCAAAACTCGGCGGATTCACTGCCATGAAATTGCAAAAGGTCTGGTTTGAGTTGCGCGATTATTTCAGCTACTTCTTGGGCTTGTGGGTTGACCATTAGCACCACGGTGGCGACAAAGGCAGGGACTTGCTGGCGCAGTGTTTTGGCCGCCGTGATATGCAGGAAGCGCTTGCTGGGCGGGTAGAGCACGAAACCGATGGCATCTGCGCCCGCGGCAACGGCGTTGTCTATATCTGCTGATGTTCTCAGGCCACAGAGTTTGATGCGGGTTCTCATGTTATAAAAAAATGGCAGGACGCCGGTTTTCAGGGAGCTTGAATTGGGTGGGGTAATCAACGCCAATCAGTGTGAGGCCGTTGGCAGGTGCGGTGGGCGCCGCCAGGACGCGATTTTTGCTGTCGAGCACTGTCTGCATTTTATGGGCTGGCCAGCGTCCAGCCCCTATGTAGATCAGGCAGCCAGCGATGTTTCGAACCATGTGGTGCAGAAATGCATTGGCACTGATATTGATGAGAATAAGGTCTTCAGCAGGACGGTGAATGTCTAGCGCAGAGATATTTTTTACAGGTGATTTGGCTTGACATTCACTTGAACGAAAACTACTAAAGTCATGCTCTCCGAGCAAGCATTGACCTGCCGCTTGCATGGAAAAAATATCTAACTTGGTGTGCCAGTAGCTGCTGCGCGCCCCCCATAATGCGCTGCGATTCGGGGCGGTGTGAATAAGGTATTGATAGTGACGCTGCAGGGCGGAAAAGCGTGCATGAAAGCCATCAAAAATGGCATCGGTCTGTTCAGCCCAGCGCACAGAAATACTGGCGGGGAGGTAGGAATTGACTCCACGGGTCCAGGCACTCAAGGGGCGCTTCGCGGTGGTATCGAAGTGCAGTATCTGCAAGCTGGCATGCACGCCTGTGTCTGTGCGTCCTGCTGCATGCACGCGCACATGGTGCCCAGCAATGCGCGCGAGGGCCGCTTCTAGCGTGGCTTGTACCGAGTGCGCATTAGTTTGTGTTTGCCAGCCACAAAAAACTTGGCCTTGATATTCAAGGCCAAGGATGATGCGTTGCATGGCGGAGGTGTTGTCAGACACCCAAACGTTTGAGCATGTCCTGCGCCGCCTGTTTCTGCTCTGCATTGCCCTCGTGGGTGACCTCTAGGAGGATTTCACGCGCACCATCTTTATCGCCCATGTCTTCGTAGGCTTTGGCAAGGTCTAGTTTGGTGGCCACGTCACTCCAGTTGTTGACTGGGGTAAGACCTGGTTTTCTTTCCTGACTCATGCCTAGGTCAAGAGATGAGGCTCTTAAGGAGGCAGACAGACCTTTGGCACCGCCAGTGGCTATCGTGGTATTGTCGTAAGAGACAAAGCGTTCATCTGGTAAGTTGCCAAACTTCATGGCAGTGCTCAGTTCATCTTCCAGACTGGCCAGATCACGGCGCAGATTATTGTCGTTTCCGCGAGCTTTTGCTCCGATACGGGTCTCTGGTTTGACCGGTGAGAGGGTAAGCATTTGGCTTGGTGGGGCAAAATCATCCAAGCTGCTGGGCATAGGCTTGCGCAGCGTGGGTACGGTTGATTTTGGTGGCTCGAGCAAACTGCTTTGTTCGAGTTGCTGGATTTCTTTACGGGTGATATTGGGTGGTGGTTCTGGGACGTTAAAGTCTATGTTGTTGGACTGCGCTTTATTTCCCAGCCCTGGAGAAGCGTGCTCGGAAAAATCTTCATTTTTCAGTCCCGTAGGATGTTCGTGTGCATTTTGTCCTAACTTGCTGCTTAACTGGCTTTCTGTATCGACATGGCCGGACAGCAGAGGGTGTGTGGGATAGAAACGCGAAATGAGATTGACGCTGGCAGCCCATTTATCTGGCTGACCGGCCTGCATGCTGCGCAGTATCTGCGCTTCACGGTCAAAGGCATCACGTTGACCCATCAAACCATATACTTCAACGAGTTTGGAGCGCAGCTCTGGGCGATCTTTTTGCTTGATCGCTTCTAGTAGGATTTCTTCTGCTTGGGTCTCGCGGCCGTAGGCAATGTATACCTCGGCTTCCGCGACTGGGTCTACGTCGCCCATGTCGATATTGCCCATGCCTGAACGGCTGAATTGGCTGGTGGTTAAAGGCGCCACTTTGCCAGCTGCGACACCCGAATTGCCAAACACGGTGTCGGGGCCCACGGTGTTGACGACTGCACCCTGGTTGAGCTCGGGAACATCATCCTTCTGGGTGCGGCGGCGTTTCCACCACAGTGCGCCAAGACCGGCGGCGAGTATGCCCAAACCGGAGGCAGGGATGAGAGGATTACTGCTTAAGAAGCCAAACAAATTCGGTTCTGCGCCATCATTATTGACCGGCGTGGGAGTCGCCGCTGCTGGCGGCTGGCTTGCTGCTTTAACAGGCTCAGGTGCAGGGCTTGATGGTGGGGGTGATGTTGTAGGGGCTTCGGACTTGGCAGGCGCGGTGGGGGCAGCAGATGGTGTTGCAGAAACAGTTTGCGTGGTCACTGCTGCGGTGGCGGTTTCAGGCTTGACCACGGGTGCAGATGTGGCTGCTGCATTGTCTGTCTTGGTGGCGCTTGCCGGCGCGCTAGCGGCTGGGGTGGTTTGTGCAGGGGGTGTTGCTACAGGGGCAACTGGAGCAACCGGAGCAACCGTCGCTACTGGCGCAGTCGCTAAGGCTGGCGCAGGAGTGGCCGCGGCAGTAGTAGTAACAGCTGCTTTGCTTTCGCCGATTTTTCCTGCAGGAGCTGGGGTGTCTTTTTGAGCAATTGCGTCCTTGGCGGGCGCGGTTTTGTTGTCTGCTTTTTTGTTCTGCGCTGCCTTTTCTGCTAAGGCTTGATTTTGCAAGGTGATGGCAGAGCCTAGCTTGTCAACAGTTTTATTGAGCGTGTCTTGACGTGATTTGCTCTCACCCAAGGCTTTTTTATCTGCTAACTTATTTTCAGCGGCAGTATTGGCAGAGGGTTTGTTGCCTTGTGACACGTTTAACTTGTCTGCGGCTTTGGCGGCAGTGGCTTTATCGCTCACTTTTGTTGACACTTGCCCAGAGGCAACGGTGCTTTTCTCGTTGCGACTGGCTGCCTTGGCCTGATCGGCAATGCGTCCGCTCAAGGCACGCCAGTTATCGCTGTGGGTCTTAACTTCCTGTTTGGCAATCTCCGGGGTCACAGCTTCATTGCTGGCCCGGTCTGGTATGGTCAAACGCGCCCCCGTTTTCAGCAAATTCATGTTGTTGCTGATAAAGGCATCCGGATTGGCGCGGTACATAGAGGTCAGCATTTGTTCTATGCCCACCCCCGCTTGGTAATTTCGTGAAGCAATGTTGCCCAAGGTGTCGCCAGACTTGACGATGACTACTTTTTCACCGCTTGATCCGGCACCAGAGGAT
>JBDKJU010000333.1:0-3256 GCA_039796435.1 Pseudomonadota bacterium
CCAAGGCCACTGCAGCGTGCAAGACGCCTCGGCACAAATCGCTGCGCACCTGCTCGATGTGCAGGCGGGAGAACGCATACTTGACGCCTGTGCTGCTCCGGGTGGCAAAGCTGCGCATCTGCTTGAACGCGCCGACATCAAGCTCACGGCGGTGGAAAAAGACCGCAGTCGTTTTGAATTTCTCTGCGCCCAGCTTGAGCGGCTTGGCCACACCGCGACCTCGACTTGTGTGCATGCCGATGCCGCCGCCACGGCAAGCTGGTGGGACGGCAAGGTGTTTGACCGTATCTTGCTTGATGCCCCGTGCACCGGCACCGGGGTGTTGCGCCGCCACCCCGATGGCAAGCTGCTCAAACGTGCTGGTGATGCAGAGCAGTTACAACAAGAACAGTTGCGCCTGCTCGCAGCCCTGTGGCCCTGTCTCAAGCCAGGCGGAGTGTTGCTCTATGTCACCTGCTCGCTGCTGGACAGCGAAAATGAGCACTGCATTGCCCAATTTTTAAGCACCCAGAGTAATGCCCAGCGTCTGCCTGTTGTATTTGCATCCGCCGCTTGGCTTCAAGCCAATGGCCAATGTCTGCCCACCTTGCCAGCAAGACAAACCCTAGGTGATAATCAGGTCATGGGCGATGCTTTGTTTTTCGCCCTCTTACATAAAAAACCTGAGCCCAACTGCTGATGCTGCGCCTTATCTTCTGCCTGCTGGTTTGGGCCATACCGATGCTGAGTTGGGGTCAAAGCATAGGCATCCGCCAAGCGGAGATACGCAGTGAAGATGAAGCTCTGGTACTCGATGCCGATTTCGAATTAAGCTTCACTCATACACTGGAAGAGGCCCTGCAAAGGGGGGTGCCGCTGTATTTCACACTAGAGCTCAATGTGGCCCGCTCGCGCTGGCTATTTGACGACAGCATCAGCAGCCAAAACCAGACCTGGCGCATCGCCTACTCTCCCCTCACGCGTGACTACCGCTTAAGCTCCGGACTCTACCACACGCAAGTACGCAATCTGGATTTGGTAGCCCGGCAAATAGCGCGCGTCAGAGGCCGTAAGATCATCGATAAGGTGCTGCTCAAGCGCAATGAAAAATACCTGGTCAGCATTCGCCTTTTGCATGACATTGGGCAATTGCCCAAACCTTTACAGGTCAGTGCCTTGTCCAACCGTGAGTGGAGTCTCGAAAGCGAGACCCTGAAGCTTCTCTTGCCCACCCCATGAAGTTGCCCACTGCGCTGCGCATGGGCAGCCTGCATTGGCTGTGGCTCATCGCCACCGTCATCGGGGCTCTGGCGCTCACCCTCTTGGCGGTGGCCACTGCCAATTCCACTTTTTTTGCCAAATACTTCCGCTGGCTGGTGGTGCTGAACTCAGTGGTGGTGCTGGGGCTGCTGCTGTTGGTCTCGTACCAAGTCTGGCAATTGGTGAAAGCCCGCAAAGAGCAAATTTTCGGCGCCAAACTCTCCACCCGCATGACGCTATTTTTTGGCCTCATGGCCTTAATACCTGGCTTGGCGCTGTACATGGTGTCGGCACAATTTCTGTCCGTCAGTATCGAGTCATGGTTCGATGTCAAGGTCACCAAAGCCCTGGACTCGGGGCTCAAACTCGGGCAACAGGCCATCAAGGGACAGGAATTTGAATTGTCGCATAAGTTACAACTGGTGCGCCAAGACCTGGTCAGCAGCACCGCCAGTCTGGCGACAAGTGCACAAAAACAGCAAGTGCAATGGCTGGCCTTACTCGAAAAAAAAACCCATGTCTGGCGCATCAGCCAACAATATGGCGACCACACGCTCGCTCGTGCCGAGCCCCTGCCCGAGGCTGCGCTCACGCTCACCGACACTTTAAGTGACGAGCTGCTGGTCACTCGTGCCCAATTGCCCATAAGCGAGCATTTATTGCTGGTGGCAGCGCAGCCGGTGAGCAAACCCATGCGCGAACTCACTGCCGATGTCGAGTCTGGTTATCGTGGCTACCAAAATATCGAGCTCTCGCGACCGGAGCTGAATAATTTATACGCATCCATTTTGACCCTCACCCTCTTGCTCGCCGTGCTGTCTGCTTTTGCCTTGGCGTTTGTGTTGTCGGATTATTTTGCCAAGCCTCTGGCGCGTTTGGCCGAAGGCACGCGGGCCGTGGCTTCTGGCAATTTTGCAGTGCGCCAGCCAGTAGAAACCCGCGACGAGCTGGGCGTACTCACCGAGTCTTTCAACCGCATGACCGATCAGTTGGCCGATGCGCAAATACAAGAGCGCAAAGCCCGCAGCGAAATCGAAACCACCAACGCCTACTTGGAAAATGTGCTGCGCAATCTCTCCACTGGCGTGCTGGTGCTCGACGATGCTCTGATCCTCCGAGTGGTCAACGCCTCAGCCAGCGTGCTCCTGCAGGCCCCCATCGAAAACTGTCTTGGCCTGCCTCTGGCACAGTGGCCGGAGCGCGAGGCCAAGTTACAAAACTTCACCGACCAGCTGCGGCGCTTTTTGCTGCAAAGCCGCGACGGCCAGTGGCAGCGCCAAACCGAGCTCATGATTGGCGGACAGGCACGCACTTTTATCACGCGCGGCACACGCGTGGCCATTCATGCCGAACCCAATATCACCTCGCCAGCCATGAGCGACAGCACCGTGCTGGTCTTTGACGATGTCACCGACGTGCTGCAGGCGCAAAGAGAAGTGGCTTGGTCAGAGGTCGCTCGCCGCATGGCGCATGAGGTGAAGAACCCGCTCACGCCCATACAACTTTCAGCGGAACGCCTGAGCCGTCGCCTGCTGCCTCAATTGTCTGAGGACAACGCCGCCATCCTCAACAAAGCCACCCAGACCATCGTCACTCAGGTGATGGCGATGAAAAACATGGTCAATGATTTCTCCAGTTTTGCGCGCCAACCCAAACCCGGCAGCATGCAACCGGTGGACATTTTGGCCTTGATCCAAGAAGTGTTGGCTCTTTACGAAGCCGAGGGCAAACTGCTAATACAACTTGCCTGGCGCTGTGAAGCCAAACTGGTCTTAGGGGAGCAAACCCGCCTGCGACAAGTCTTTCACAATCTCTTGCAAAACGCGCTTGACGCTGTCAACGAAACCGCTGCGCCCTTTGTGGGCATAGAGGTCAACCGCTCTGGTGATGACCTGTATTTGCTGTTTATGGATTCGGGGGCTGGTTTTAGCGAGCAAGTGCGCGAACGCGCCTTCGAACCCTATGTCACCACCAAACAAAAAGGCACGGGCTTGGGATTGGCGATTGTCAAAAAAAT
>JBDKJU010000334.1:0-11110 GCA_039796435.1 Pseudomonadota bacterium
CTCGCTCCGGAAAAACGTTTCTATCCCGTGAGCAAACAGAGCATGACTGAGGGGGGCATAGATCGTTCACTTTTGCGCGATGTCTATATTTCCATTGGCAACCAAAACCCCGGCGATAAAAAATGGGCCATACGTCTGGCGGTGAAACCACTGGTGAACTGGATCTGGATTGCTTGCGTGCTGATGGCCTTGGGAGGCTTGATCGGCCTGTTTGACCGACGTTATGCCTTGGCGAAAAAAGATGTGCAGTCGCCAGGTCTGGGAGCGGGTGCATGAAGAAAGCAATTTGGCTTTTGCCCTTGCTTTTGTTCGTGGGGCTGGCGGTGTTTTTATTGCAAGGTTTGTCTAAAAAACCAAATGACTTGCCCAGTCCATTGCTCAATAAACCGGCTCCTGAATTTGTATTGCCGGTGCTCAATCAGGCAGGCAAACAATTTTCAAATAAAGACTACCTTGGACAAGTGTGGCTGTTTAATGTGTGGGGGTCATGGTGCCCCAGTTGTTTGACCGAACATCCGGTGTTGAACCGCCTCGCCGCTAAAAAGGTCTTGCCTGTCGTGGGCCTGAACTGGCGCGACAAGGATGAGCTGGCCTTGGCCTGGTTGGCCAAATATGGCAATCCGTATACGCTGAGCGTCACCGATCAAAGCCAAACCGCCATCAATTACGGTGTCTACGGTGCCCCCGAAACTTTTGTCATAGACAAAAAGGGCGTGCTGCGCCACAAAGTGGTGGGGCCATTGACTGATGAGCTGGTGCAAGAAAAATTGCTTCCCTTGATCGCCAGACTAAAGACCGAATGATGCGCTATATCGTTTTACTGCTGCTGAGTTTTTCCTTGCACGCGAACGTGGATGCCCGCTACAAGCAATTGACTGAAAGTTTACGCTGTGTGGTGTGCCAAAACCAGAACCTGGCCGACAGCAATGCCGAGCTGGCAATGGATTTAAAAAAACTCATCCGCGAGCAATTGCAAGCAGGCAAAACTGATGCGGAAATTGAAGCATTCATGGTGGCCCGCTACGGGGAGTTTGTGAAGTACCAGCCCAGCTTTAGCGGCTTGAACATGGTTTTATGGCTGCTTCCTGTGCTTTGCCTGGGGCTGCTTATTTTCCTGTGGTCACGCAAAAACAAGAGCACTGATACACCTAAAATCACCGCCGAACAGCTGTCGCAGGCCGAGCATTTGCTTAAATAAATTATTCAATTCATTTAGTTCACCCCCAGTTCACTACCAGTTAAATTTTTCTATGTCCGATTATCTCGCCCCCATACAAGATCTCAAATTTCTTTTGCAATCCGTTGCGCCTTTGGGCGAGCTCAATCAATTGCCTGCTTATGCGGATGCCACGCCAGATGTGGTGGAGGCCGTGCTGGAAGAGGCAGGTAAGTTTGCCCGTGATGTCTTAGGCCCGATCAATTACTCTGCTGATCAAGAGGGCGCCAAGCATCATGCGGGCAATACGGTGACCACCCCCAAGGGCTTTAAAGAGGCCTACAAGGCCTTTGCCGAAGGTGGTTGGAATGGTTTACCAGCGCCGCAAGATTTCGGTGGTGGTGGGCTCCCTACCACGGTGGCCACCTCGGTGCAGGAGATGTGGCATGCCAGCAATATGTCTTTTGGGCTCTGCCCCATGCTCACCCAAGGCGCAATAGAGGCCTTGATTTTGGCGGGTTCTGATGAGCTCAAAAATACCTATCTTGAAAAGATGGTCACGGGCGCCTGGACGGGCACCATGAACCTGACCGAGCCACAAGCGGGATCTGATCTGGCCTTGGTGCGCACCAGCGCAACACCTGCGCACAGCGAGGCCTTGGGGCATCACTACCTGGTGAAAGGCACCAAGATTTTCATCACCTATGGCGAGCACGATTGGACTGAGAACATCGTGCACATGGTGCTGGCCAGATTGCCCGATGCGCCAGCAGGGGTGAAAGGTATTTCTTTATTTCTAGTGCCCAAGTTTTTAGTCAACAAAGATGGCTCACTGGGCGCACGCAATGATGTGTATTGCACGTCTTTGGAACACAAACTGGGCATTCACGGATCTCCCACGGCAGTGCTGCAATATGGTGACCACACAGGTGCGGTGGGCTACTTGGTGGGCAAGGAGAACAATGGTCTGGCCTATATGTTCATCATGATGAATCTGGCACGTTTTGCCGTGGGCATACAAGGCATTGGCCTGGCGGAGCGCAGCTATCAGCATGCGGTGGCCTATGCCAGAGAGCGGGTGCAGTCGCGTGACGTGGGCGGTGCAGGCGGTGGGCAGTCGGTGTCGATTATTCATCACCCGGATGTGCGGCGTATGTTGATGTCGATGCGCACCCAGACGGAGGCCATGCGTGCCTTGGCGCTGTATACCGCACACCAGCTTGACCTCGCCCATCATGGTGACGCAGCCCAAAAAAGCGCTGGCGCAGCGCGCTCAGATTTGCTCATCCCCGTGGTCAAAGGGTGGTGCACAGAAGCTGCGCAGAACATCACATACGACGGCATTCAAGTGCACGGCGGCATGGGGTTTATTGAAGAAACTGGGGCAGCACAGTATTACCGTGATGCGCGCATCATCACCATTTACGAAGGCACCACTGCGATTCAGGCAAATGACCTCATCGGTCGCAAAATGGCACGCGAAGGTGGCGTGGCTGCCAGAGCTCTGGTGCTGGAACAACGAGCCACCGCGGCCGAGTTAAACGCCTCGGATAACGTCGTGCTAAAACGCGTGGGGCAGCGTTTTGCTCCGGCGGTAGAGGCCTTGGCCAATGCCACTGAATGGGTAATGGCGAACTGGAAGGACAATATTTATGGTTGTTTCGCCGGCAGCGTGCCCATGATCAAGTTGTATGGCATTGTCTGTGGCGGCTGGCAGTTGGCACGGGTGGCACAGATGGCGCAGATGCCTCAGTTTGGCGCAGAGCCTGAATACGCCAAGAACAAGCTCATCAGTCTTGGTTTTTTTGCGGACACTTTTTTTCCACAGGCAGTGGCCACTGCTGAAACCATTATGAGCGGTCAGGCTGAAGTGATGGCGCTTGCTGAAGCAGCGTTTTAAGCGCGCTTGATTAACATGCCGCGGCGGTGCCCGGCCAAGTCTACATAAGCTTGGCTTGGTGCCCAATGCGAGGTATTGAAAATATGTCGCACCGCCTCTGCTTGGTCGTGCCCGTGCTCGATGAGTAAGTGGCCATGCGGGTGAAGAAATGCGTATGCTTCTTGCGCCAGCCGACGGTAAAAGCTCAAGCCATCGGCTTCATCACTTAAAGCCAGACGTGGCTCGAAATGCAAGGCGCCTAAATGCGGATCATACCCTGAAAGATAGGGGGGGTTGCAGGTGATCAAGCCATATTTTCCGGTGGTTTGAGCCAATAAATCCTGGCAACTAAAAGTCACGGTAGCGCCTAGGGTTTGGGCGTTCAGGCTGGCAATGTGGAGGGCTGATGCAGAGATGTCGCTGGCAAAATAGTGCGCTTGCGGATATTCTTTGGCCAAAGTGATGGGAACAATGCCGCTGCCAGTGCACAGGTCTAAGACCCGCGTGTTGGGTGTTAGGAGACCCAAAGCGATGTCGATTAAATGTTCTGTTTCCGGACGGGGAATCAACACCGCTGGGCTGACCACAAAGTCACGCCCATAAAATTCCTGTGCGCCACGCAGATAGGCCATCGGTTCGCCTTGTTGGCGGCGCTGCAGAAGCTCATTAAAAGCGCCGAGCGTGGGCAGCTCATCATCGCTGTGTGCAATAAGCCAAGCGCGGTCTTTACTGAGGGCCAGGCAGAGTAAAGATTTGATTTCGCTAAGCGCTAGCTCGGGGTAAAGTGTGTGCGCTTCAAGGAGGGCGTGTTTAGCTTGCATCGGCCAAGCCAGCCAAGAGTTCGGCTTGATGCTCGGTGAGCAATTTTTCGCACATCTCATCAATATCACCATCCATGATGAAATCGAGTTTATACAGGGTGAGATTGATGCGGTGGTCGGTCATGCGACCTTGTGGAAAATTGTAGGTGCGTATGCGTTCGGAGCGATCACCAGAGCCGATCAAGGTCTTGCGTGTGGCGGCTTCTTTGGCGTGTTGTTCGCTGCGTTGCTTTTCGAGCAAACGTGAGGCCAGCACACTCATGGCGCGGTCACGATTGCGGTGCTGTGAGCGGTCGTCTTGACATTCAACCACCAGACCGGTGGGCAAATGGGTGATGCGTACCGCCGAGTCGGTTTTATTGATGTGCTGTCCGCCCGCGCCAGAGGCGCGAAAGGTATCGATACGGATGTCCGCTGGGCTGATAGTGATGTCTTTGATGGGGTCTGCCTCTGGCAGCACAGCAACAGTACAGGCTGAGGTATGTACCCGTCCCTGGGTCTCGGTTTCGGGGACTCTTTGCACCCTATGGCCGCCACTTTCAAATTTGAGTTTGGAGTAAGCCCCATTGCCGATGAGGCGGACAATCACCTCGCGATAGCCACCCAGATCACTAAGACTTTCAGACACCAGCTCTACCTGCCAGCGTTTGCGTTCAGCAAAGCGGCTGTACATGCGTAAGAGGTCACCGGCAAATAGGGCCGATTCATCGCCACCGGTGCCGGCGCGAATTTCCAAAAACACATTGCGCTCATCATTTGGGTCCTTGGGCAGTAAGGCCTTTTGTAACTCTTGCTCAATGGCAGTCTGGCGGTCGCGGGCGATGTGAATCTCCTCATCAGCAAACTCACGCATACTGGCATCAAGCAACATGTCACGCGCAGTGGCCTCATCGGCTTCAGCCGTTTGAAACTCCTGCCACAGAGTGACGATAGGCTCTATGTCGGCGCGCTCTTTGGAGATGGCACGAAACTGATTGAGGTCTTTGGTCACATCTTCTTTGCCCAACGCATGTTCTAGCTCAAGCAAACGTGTGTGCAGTGAAGTGAGTTTGAGGCGAAAACTGTCAAGCATTACACCCCCGCCAGTTGCGTGAGCTCTGCCATCAGCACATCAGTGATGTCTAAGCCTGTGTGGATGGCTGTGTGTTGCAGCTCATAGCGACGTGCCCCCGGTAGGCGCACACCACCTTGTGCCTGCATCAAGCTGAGTAGGGCTTCTACACGTTCGTGGTACACCGCAGTGCCCGCCAAGGCGGCAGGGTCGATGAGCAGAAAGCTCTGTCCGATGCGTGGCTGATTGCCTTTTTGATCAAAAAAACTATCTACCTCTGCGCCGTTACGCGCCCCCGACAGACTGACGATGAGCAACTCCACCAGCATGGCCAACATCACCCCTTTCACCCCTTTCACCCCGCCAATGGCGGACATGCTGCCTTTGAGGCCAGCTTGGGCATCAGTGGTGTCTTGGCCTTCACTGTCTTTGGCCCACCCCAGTGGAATGGGCTCGCCTTTTTTGGCCGCCAACATAATCTTGCCGCGCGCTACTTCAGACAATGCCATGTCTATGGCGATGCTGTTGTTGTTGGCGCGCGGAAAAATGGCGGCAATGGGGTTGGTACCAAAAAGCGGGGCAGCTGCACCCGGGGCTGCAATGGCGGCAGGTGAATTGCTGAATGCCATGCCCACCAGTCCTGCCTTGGCAGCAGCTTCCAGGTGGTAAATCATGGCGCCGGCATGATAGCTGTTGGTCACTGCGGCGTAGCAAAGTCCGGCAGTTTTGGCTTTGGCTATGCCAGTGCTCATGGCCAGATCACAGGCTGGAAAAGCAAGACCATCCGCAGCATCAACGAGACACACCGCGGCTTTTTCAGTGACGATCTTTGGGCTTGCCTGTCCATTGATACGGCCGCTGTGCATATGTCCTACATACTGTCCGACGCGCGACAGGCCGTGTGAGAGGGTGCCTTGGGCCTCTGCGTACAGCAAGGCGCGGGCTGTGCTGAGGCCGGCTTGGGGGCTAGCTCCACCCCGAATTAAAGCTGTTTGTGCAAGCTCGATGAGTGCGTCGTAAGCGTATTTCATTTTTTCAGTCTTTTAAAATGTGATTTTATCTGCCCGGTGTTTATGTCCTCTTTACTTGCTTTGTCGCCACTAGATGGTCGTTATCAGAAAAAAACCCAAGCCCTAGCGCCTATTTTTAGTGAATTTGGACTCATCAAATCGCGTGTGCAAGTTGAGATTGCTTGGTTGAAGGCCTTGGCCAATGAGCCCATGATTGTGGAGCTACCAGCCTTTTCTGCAGCGACCATCGCCTTTTTGGATGAGCTGGTGCTGCAATTTTCCGAAGCTGACGCTATGTGGATCAAACAAAAAGAGGCTGAGACCAATCATGATGTGAAAGCCATGGAGTACTGGTTGAAAGGCAAATGTGCCACGCGTGCCGAACTGGCGCGCGCGACTGAATTTATCCACTTTGCCTGCACTTCTGAGGACATCAATAATCAGGCACATGCGCTGATGTTGCAAGCGGGCGTTCAGCAGGTGCTGTTGCCCAAATTGCTTGAGATTCAGCAGGTTCTCGAAGCCAATGCACAGCGTGAGGCGGCCACTCCCATGCTCTCACGCACCCACGGTCAGACTGCCACACCGACCACGCTGGGCAAGGAGTGGGCCATGTTTGCCCATCGCACTGGCAATGCCCTGAAACAAATAGAAGCGGTGGCGTTTATGGGCAAGATGAATGGCGCGGTGGGGAATTACAACGCCCACCTCTCGGCTTACCCCGAAGTTGACTGGCCGCGTTTGTGTCAAGGGGTGGTTGAAGGCTTGGGCTTGCGTTTCCAGGCTATGAGCACACAGATTGAATGTCATGACTATATGGCTGAGCTATTCCATGCTTTCTCGCGCTTGAATACGGTGCTTATTGGCTTGGCACGTGATATTTGGAGCTATGTGTCGATTGCTTACTTCAAGCAAAAACTAAAGGCGGGTGAAATTGGCTCGTCCACTATGCCGCACAAAGTGAACCCTATTGATTTCGAGAACGCTGAGGGCAATTTGGGTCTGGCCAATGCCATGCTCACCCACTTGGCCGAAAAGTTGCCCATCTCTCGCTGGCAACGTGATTTGACTGACTCCACGGTGTTGCGCAATATGGGCGTAGGTCTTGGGTATAGTTTGCTGGCTTACGACAGCTTGAAAACGGGTCTGGGCAAACTAGAGGTCAATCACGCTCGACTGGCCGAAGATCTAGACCGCGCCTGGGAAGTGTTGGCGGAACCTGTACAAACAGTCATGCGCCGCCACGGGGTAGAGAATCCTTACGAGCAGTTAAAAGCCTTGACGCGTGGCGAGCAAATTACCCCAGAGCGTATGCAGGAATTTGTGGCTTCACTTGCTATACCCCCAAAGGCCAAAGCGGAGTTACTGGCGTTGACCCCGGCAAACTACCTAGGCTTGGCGGAGCGGCTGGCTAGATCGCGGGGCTGACAGTGCGCACACCACTGGGGCTGGCGAGGTAGGCCAGTTTGGGTTTGTGCATGGCGAAAATACCGTTGGTGACCACACCAGGGGTGTTATTGAGCATTTGCTCTAGCACAAAAGGCTCGGCGATGGCTAAATCATGCACATCGATAATGGGGTGACCGTTGTCCGTGATCAGCCCGGGCCGTTGCACAGGTTTGCCCCCCAAGGACTGCATCAATTGCATGATAGAGTGCTTGGCCATAGAGATGATTTCAATGGGCAGAGGAAATTTGCCCAGCACCGGAACATACTTGCTGTGGTCAGCAATGCAGATAAATTCATCGCTGTTGGCCGCAATGATTTTTTCACGCGTGAGCGCTGCACCACCGCCTTTGATGAGATTGAGTGCGTGGTCAATCTCGTCAGCGCCATCAATGTACAGCGATAGCCTGTCTACTTGGGACAGATCTATCACGGGCACGCCCACTTCGTGAAGCAAACGTTCTGAGGCGGTGGACGCGGCCACGGCGCCTTTGAGTTTGAAGCCCAAATCTGGCAGTAGTCGAATCAGGCAGTTGACGGTAGAACCGCTGCCGATTCCGATAATGCTGTCCGGGGTGATGTGGGCGAGAGAGGCGCGTGCAGCGGCTATTTTGAGTTGTTCTGATTGAGAGGTCATTTAATTTAAAGTGTTTCAGGCGCTAAACTGCCGCCATGAAGTTCAATTATTTGACCGCCATTTTAAATGCTCGAGTCTACGAGGTCGCAAAAGAGACACCACTAGATCTGGCTAAAAAACTGTCTGCCCGCACAGGCAACACGGTGTTACTCAAACGTGAAGATCAGCAGGATGTTTTTTCCTTCAAAATTCGCGGCGCTTACAACAAAATGGCGCAACTAACAGACGCACAAAAATCAGCAGGCGTGATCACGGCTTCTGCGGGCAATCATGCCCAGGGCGTTGCCTACTCAGCAAAAAAGCTGGGAATTGCTGCCACTATAGTCATGCCCACGACCACCCCAAGCATCAAGATTGACGCGGTAAAAGCGCGTGGAGCAGAGGTGCTATTGCATGGCGTGTCGTTTTCCGAGGCCAATAGTCATGCCTTGGCTTTGGCAAAGACGCGTCAAGCCGCTTACGTACACCCTTTCGATGACCCCTTGGTGATTGCCGGGCAGGGCACCGTGGGCATGGAAATATTGCGCGCCTTGCCCGAGAGATGTGATGCGGTGTTTGTGTCGGTCGGAGGTGGCGGGCTCATTGCTGGCGTGGGTGCGTACATCAAGGCAGTGCGCCCGAAGGTGAGGGTGATCGGGGTGGAGCCGGTGGACTCTGATGCCATGACTCGCTCGCTCAAGGCGGGTAAGCGCATAAAGCTTGAAAGTGTGGGCTTGTTTGCCGATGGGGTGGCCGTGCTGCAAGAGGGCGTAGAAACTTTTCGTGTGACCAAGGAAGTGGCCGATGACATGGTCACCTGCACCACCGATGAGATGTGCGCCGCCATCAAAGACATCTACGAAGATACGCGTGGCATCACCGAACCGGCCGGGGCCTTGGCGGTGGCAGGTCTGAAAAAATATGTGGACAAACACAAGTGGCAGGGCAAAGTGTGTGTGGCCATAACCAGTGGGGCGAACATGAATTTTGATCGCCTGCGCTTTGTCTCGGAGCGGGCCGAAGTGGGTGAGCAGCGCGAAGCTTTGTTCGCGGTCAGCATTCCAGAGGTTCCAGGTAGTTTCAAGCGTTTTATCGACGTGTTGAATCAAAGAAACGTCACAGAGTTCAACTACCGTTATGCAGACAGTGCAGAGGCTCATGTGTACGTGGGCATGGCAGTCTCAGGCAAAGCAGAGCGTTTGTCCGTATTGGCAAGCATACAAAAAGCCTCTTATCAGGTGCATGACATGACCGATGATGAGATGGCCAAACTGCATATTCGTCACATGGTGGGTGGACACAGTCAGGGCGCTCGTGGCGAGCGTATTTTCCGTTTTGAGTTTCCGGAGCGGCCCGGCGCCTTGATGCGTTTTCTTTCAGCGTTGAACAAAGGCTGGAATATCACATTATTTCATTATCGTAATCATGGGGCCGATACTGGACGTGTGCTGGCTGGGTTGCAAATCCCCAAGTCTGATGAAAAATCATTTGTGACCTTCTTAAAAGAGCTAGGCTATCCGTGCATAGAAGAAACAAAAAATCCAATTTATCGTTTGTTTTTGGGGAAATAAGTTAATGTTACAACACTGTCATTCGCTTGGCTGGGATTATTGCTCTGCGCGCGGTACACTCATGCTATTCGTATAGCGTATTTAAAAACACTATGGCAATGCAAATACCTCCTGAGGATGAAAAGATGGCCACAACGACCGCAAAAGTGATGATTATTGATGACAGCAATACCATCAGGCGCAGTGCCGAAATATTCCTGATGCAAGAGGGCATGCAAGTGATATTGGCCGAAGACGGCTTTGACGCTCTGCCCAAAATCGCCGACCACAAGCCTGATATTATTTTTGTTGATATCATGATGCCACGCTTGGATGGGTATCAAACCTGTGCTCTCATCAAGCAAAACAATAAATTTCGCGCCACGCCCGTGATCATGCTGTCATCCAAAGACGGTCTTTTTGATCGTGCTCGCGGGCGCATGGTAGGGTCTGATGAATATCTCACCAAGCCATTTACCAAAGATGAATTGATCACTGCCGTTTCTCGCCACCTCAAACAGAAAAACTAAATACCTTAGCAAAGGAAAATCATGCCAATCCAACGCATTCTTATCGTAGATGACTCCCCCACCGAGCGTCATGTCTTGTCCACAGCTCTTACCGGTGCGGGCTTTGATGTGGCCACTCTTGACAGCGCTCATGATTTATTACCGAAGGTGAAACAACTGGCTCCTGATTTGATCTTGATGGATGTCATCATGCCCGGGTTGAATGGCTTTCAAGCAACCCGCATGATCTCACGAGAGCCCGCCACCTCTCACATCCCTGTCATCATGTGCACCTCCAAGTCACAAGACACGGACAAGATTTGGGGTATGCGTCAAGGCGCACGAGACTATGTCTGCAAACCAGTGGACATCCCTGCCTTGCTGGCAAAAATAGCCAGCCTTGGCTGATCTGAGTATGAGTGACGTGATGATGTGCGATGAGTAAACAAAGTCTCAGCGAATTTCAACAAAACCTTGCCCAAAAGCTGATACAGGCGCGCAGTTCGGTGAGCCTGAGTCAGTGGCTGGCTTTTAGTGCCGGCAAGAGACATTTTTTGATCCCCTTGTCAGAGGTAGGTGAGGTGGTGCCGATCAGCCACATTACCACCATACCGATGACTCATGCGTGGTTCAGCGGCTTGGCCAATATACGCGGTGCGGTAGTGGCCGTGACAGATCTGCACACCTTGATGCAAGACAGCATGGGGCAGACTCCTGCGTATCTTGGGCCTAACTCTCCCAATGCCCGTTTATTGTCTTTGGGCGGGGAGTATGCGAATTTACGCGCGGCACTTAAAGTGGACCAAGTATTTGGTCTGAGGCAACCAAAAGATTGGATACCGTCTCAAGAGTTGGCTTTTTGTCATCGCTACAGCGTCGATGCAGAACAAACACGATGGCACGAATTGAATGTCAATGCGGTACTGACGCAAAGTGCTTTTTTTGATATTCAAGAGTATTGATTTAGATTAGGAATTGATTGATATGGCGCTTCAAATGAAACTGCCCTCATTAAAAGGCATTACCAATATTTTTGCTAAACCCAGGCGTGAAGAGGAGTCGGACGTTGATC
>JBDKJU010000335.1:0-2725 GCA_039796435.1 Pseudomonadota bacterium
CAAGTCACAAAGCGAACCGCAGTGGTCACCAGATGGCAAGCAGATCGCGTTTTGCGCCCTGCGTGAAGGCGACAGCGACGCGCAAGTCTATGTGATCGATGTTGCCGGGGGCGAGGCGCGACGCCTGAGCAACACTTTTAGCGGGCTATCGGCATTGCGTTGGTGCCCGGATGGCAAATCGCTTATCGCCATACAGTGGCGCTGGCCAGAGCTTGCGGGTGAAGTGGCGCAGGCCAAAAACAAAAAAGACCGCGCCGCATTAAAGACCTCACCCCATGTCACCGAGAGTGCCGTCTACCGCTATTGGGACCACTGGCTCACCGATGGGCGGGTGCCGCAGTTGGTGCGGGTGCGCATGAATGGCAAAGTCGAGCCCTTGATGAACAAGGCTCAGTTTTTGCCGCTCACTGAACCCTCGCGCCTTGACTATGCGCTTGCCCCTGATGGCATGGCGGTGGCCTATGTGCAACCGCGCAATCGTGACTCCATGCTTGATCCCTGTGACATCATCTGGCTGGATCTGCGCACTAAAAAAGCCGTGGCCATCAGCCCCACCGAAGGTGCATTCAGTTGCGCGTCACCGAGCATATCCCCCGACGGCACACTAATCGCCTACACGCAAAGCCAGCCACGCGACATCACCCACAACGCCCAGCTGCAAGTCTATTCACGCAAACACAAAACCCACCAACGCTTGGCGGCAGGGTGGGACCGCAGCTTTGGAACTTATGGGCACTTTCACAGCAGCTGGCAAGGTAATGATGCTTTGATCTTCACCGCTGAAGACATGGGGCGCAGCAATTTGTATCGCCTGCTGCTTGATGCCGAGACCCCCGAAGTGTTGTTGAAGGGTGGCAGTGTGGAGTCCTTCTCACACAACCACTATGGCCTCTTGGCCACCGTGGCCAGCATGAAGCACCCCAGCCAACTGTTTGCAGTGACCCCGAAAGGGGTGCGTCGCTTGGATGCGTTCAATCAATTTTTAAATACTAAAACATTGGGTGAAGTAGAGGAGCTCACCTTACCGGGCTATGCCGACGAGCCCGTACATGCCTGGGTCTGCTACCCGCCCAATTACCAAAAAGGCCAGCGCTATCCGCTGCTGCAAAACATCCACGGTGGCCCACATGCGGCGCATCTGGACACTTGGCATTACCGCTGGAACGCACAGGCCTTTGCCGCGCAAGGCTATGTGGTGGTGATGGTCAACTACCATGGCTCGTCGAGTTATGGGGACGCCTTTATTGGCTCTATCGACGGCTCTTTAGGCAAGCGCGAATACGCCGACATCGAGGCTTTTAGCGACCACTTTGTCAATAAAAAAATAGCCGACAAAAATCGCCTTTTTGCTGCCGGCGGCAGCTACGGCGGCTACATGGTGGCCTACATGAATGGGCAAGCCAAAAAACCACGCTACCGCGCCATGGTCTGTCATGCTGGCGTGTATGACTGGTTTGGTCAATTCAGTGACGACTGCGCCGAGTTTTGGCGCTACGAGTTAGGCACTGATATCTGGGACAACTTGCCGCACATTCAAACGCAAAACCCTGCCGCCTTTGCCGCCAACTTCAACACCCCCACCTTGGTCATTCACGGCGAGCTGGACTACCGCGTGCCGTACTATCAAGGCCTGCAATACTACAACACCTTAAAGGTCAAAGGCGTGCCCTCACGTCTGTTGGTCTATGCCGATGAAAATCACTGGATACTCAAACCGCAAAATTCACGTCAATGGTATACGGAATTTTTTGCTTGGTTGCGTCGCTTCGATACCGCTACAGCTTGAAGCGGCCACCTGCATTGAACAGACCTGTTACCCCACCCCCAGCGCCGCGTTCAAGGCGGCCAAACGCGGCGACACAGTCCGCATAGATGCACAAGACATTCACGGTGATGTGGCCGTCATCACCGCAAGCCATCTGCGCATCATTGGCACGCCTGGCAAAACCCGTTTGTTCGCCGCCGGCAAGAGCGCTGAAGGTAAGGGCATTTGGGTCATCAAAGGCAGCAATACCAGCATCGAGGGCATAGAGTTCCATCAGGCCGAGGTGCCCTTTCACAATGCCGCAGCCATACGCCTAGAGGGTGGGCATCTGCGCGTGCATCGCTGTCGTTTCATTCATAACCGCACCAGCATCATGGCCGGCAAAATGCCATCGGCCGTGGTGAGCATCACCGACACTGAAATCGAAGGCCACCCCGACACCAGTCGCTTTAGCCACAATCTTTACATCGGCGAGATCGGCCGTCTGATCATGCGCGGGGTGTGGAGCCACAAGGGCAATGGTGGACACTTGCTCAAGTCACGCGCCTTGTTTAATGACATACAGGGCAACCGTTTCAGTGACGCGCCCGGTGAAGGCGGCGTCTCCAGCTATGAGGTGGAGTTCCCCAGCGCTGGGCGCGTATTGTTCGCGGGCAATGTGGTTGAGCAATCGGCGCAGTCGGCCAATCAAATCATGCTGCGTTATGGCGCCGAGTTTGAGCGCACCCCTAACCCGGGTCCGCACAGCATTCGCATCTTGCAAAATACTTTTATCAATCATGCCTCGGGAGGACTTATGCTTAAATTTGACCCGGTGCCCAAGTTATCCAGCGAGATACAAGCGAATGTGTTTTTAGGTGCTGGCATGGAAAACAAAATGGGCAATTTTCGCAGTGCCGGACACCGCCCACCTGAATCTTTGCCAGCCGCCGAGCGAGCCTATGCACAGTTCCGCTATGT
>JBDKJU010000336.1:0-3728 GCA_039796435.1 Pseudomonadota bacterium
GCCACCCCTCACGGGACTATGCCTGGGTATTGGCACGGCAAACACAACTGCCAGCAACAGACTGGGCAAACATTAAAAAAACGCTCAAAGAGGGCGGCTATGATTTGTGCCGCATCAAACTTAGTCGGCAAGGGCAGCATCAGCCGACTGCCTCTAATTTATGTAGCTAAGTGATGCAACCAAGCGATGCAACTAAGTGTGTCACTAGGCACTGGCAAGAACAAAGCTCAGCGCCCCATCATGCCCTTGGCACTGCGCATCAAGCCCTTGAGCCCGCCTTTTTGCATGGTCTTCATCATGGTCTGCATCTGCTCAAACTGCTTGAGCAATTGATTCACTTCTTGCACAGGCACGCCCGACCCCACCGCAATACGGCGTTTGCGCGATGCCTTAATAAGCTCTGGTTTTCGCCGCTCCAGCGCGGTCATGGAGTTCAGTATGCCCTCCATCCGCCCCACCTTGCGTTCATCCACCTTGCTCTGTGCGGCGGCTTGTTGCAATTGTGCCGGCAATTTATCGATAAACCCCGACATGCCGCCCATCTTTTTCATCTGTCCGATCTGAGCACGAAAATCTTCCAAATCAAAGGCCTTGCCTGATTTGAATTTTTCAGTCAGTTTCTGGGCTTCCTTTAAGTCAACCTGCTTTTGCACGTCCTCAACCAAGGAGAGCACATCGCCCATGCCCAAAATGCGCGAGGCCATGCGGTCAGGATGAAACTGTTCAAGACCATCGAGTTTTTCAGACACCCCCACGAACTTGATGGGAGCCCCGGTCACCGCCTTCACCGACAATGCTGCCCCGCCACGTGAATCACCGTCAAGCTTAGTGAGGACCACGCCGGTCAAAGGCAGCACGCCAGCAAAGGCCTTGGCCGTATTCACCGCATCCTGCCCCTGCATGGCATCGACCACAAACAGCGTTTCAACAGGTGAGAGCATCTGCTGCATGGCAGCTATCTCCTGCATCATGGCCTCATCTATCGCCAGCCGACCCGCAGTGTCCACCAACAACACATCGTAATAGTGCAATTGGGCGTAGCGCAGTCCAGCCTCAGCGCGCTCCAAGGCATTCAACTCATCACTGTCAAAAAAATCCACCCCCACTTGCTGCGCCAGCGTTTTTAATTGCAAGATGGCGGCGGGCCGGTACACGTCACAAGACAGCAAGAGCACTTTCTTTTTTTGCTCTTCTTTTAATTTTTTGGCTAATTTGCCCGCCGTGGTGGTCTTGCCCGCCCCCTGCAAACCTGCAAATAAAATCACGGCTGGCGGTTGGGTGTTCAGTTGCAGGCGATTGCCTGAATCGCTGTGCGACATGAGCTCGATCAACGTCCGATTGACGACCCCAATAAAGGCCTGTCCAGGATTCAATGACCCAATCACCGCCTGCCCCATGGCCTCGGCGCTCACTTTGGCGGTGAATTCCTTCACCACTGGCAAGGCCACATCGGCCTCAAGCAAAGCCATGCGCACCGTGCGCACGGTGGCTTGAATATTGGCTTCGCTTAGTCGCGCCTCACCGCGCAGGGTTTTGGCGAGTTGGGAAAATTTATCAGTTAGATTGGCAAGCATCCCGCCATTTTAGGGTCAGCGCCAGTAAATGTAATCGGCCTGAAACTGAACTTTTTGCTCCGCCCCGGTGTTTTGCACCGTGCAACCATTGGCAGGGGCAGCCCCACCTTTGGTGTTGATTCTTTGAATGAACTTCACCCCTGTGAGCGCGCCATTGCCATTGCTTGAATGCGCCTCCAGAATTTGTAAAGTGAGATTGCCCGCGCCATTGCTGGACACACGCATCCCATTGGCACTTGTCCCGCTGCCATCTTTAAGTTGAAAATACGTAGGCGGCCCGGTGTAGGTGCCCACCTGCACTCCCTCGCGGTCCAATAATTTGGCATCAGGCCCAACAAACTGCCACACATAGCGACGTCTGCCCTCCTCAGTCAAGCCGGTACAACGGTACAGCACCGTGCCCAGCCCCACCGCTTCATACGCAATCTTGTATCCCTCACCCACCTGTATCGACTCAGGAAGCGTACTTTGATCAAACGCGGACACGTAACTGCCCGGAGTCTGGCAGGCAGTGCACAACACAGCAAGTAACCACACAAGGCTAAAAATTTTCATAACGCTATCATAACGCATGCTCTGGGTGTGCCAGCACCACACACGCAAGCACTCTGGCCTGCCTCTACCCCGGACAGCACGCACTGATGCAAAAACCCAACATCATGCACAAAGGCACATAGGCCATGTATCGGCTATTGATTATCCCCTATACAAGGCAGAGATAATTCAGCTATCATACGAAAATGGCAATTTCGACACAAAATAATGGCACTGTGGCGACCTCGGTGCTGCTGTCCGGTCTGGCACGAGCCTTGGTGCAAAAAGGATTTTGCAAGCAGATTGAGGCTGAGCAACTGCAAGCGCAGGCCAATGCCGCGTCGCTGAGTTTCACTGAACAGATCATCACCACTAAAAAAATAAGCGCCGTGCAATTGGCTGAATTCGCGGCCAGTAATTTTGGTTTGCCGCTGTTTGATGTCGCCCAGCTTGATTTGAGCTTTATCAAAGACGAATGGCTGGATGTCAAGCTGCTCGCTGGCCGACGCGCCCTGCCTATGTTCAAGCGCGGCAACAAGCTCTACGTGGCCATGTCTGACCCCACGCAGCTGCAAACTTTGGAAGAGTATCGTTTCAAAACTGGTCTGGTCGCCGAACCCATCGTGGTGGAAGATGACAAGCTCGGCAAGATCATCAACAAGGTCATTGAACGCTCTGACAAGTCCATGTCAAGCATGAATCTCGGTGACGATGACATCGAAATCGAAATGGTCACCGACGACAGCAAGCGCGGCGACGATAATGATGTCGATGATGCCCCGGTGGTCAAGTTTGTACAAAAAATCCTGCTCGACGCCATTGCCAGCGGAGTCTCAGACGTGCACTTTGAGCCCTTTGAAAAATACTACCGCATTCGTTACCGTCTCGATGGTCAACTGGTGGATGTGGCCCAGCCACCCATCGCCCTCAAAGAAAAAATCGCCAGTCGCCTGAAAATTGTCTCGCGTCTTGATATCGCTGAAAAACGCGTGCCGCAAGATGGTCGCATGAAGCTGGAGCTGTCAAAAAACAAAGCAGTTGATTTTCGTGTCAGCACGTTGCCCACCTTGCATGGTGAAAAAATCGTCTTGCGTATTTTGGACTCCTCCGCCGCCCTCATCGGCATTGACAACCTTGGCTACGACCCTGATCAAAAACAAAAAATCCTTGATGCCATTTCGCGCCCCTACGGCATGGTATTGGTCACTGGGCCCACGGGCAGTGGCAAGACAGTGTCGCTGTACACCTGCTTAGGCTTGCTCAACAAACCGGGTATTAACATCTGCACCGTCGAAGACCCCGCTGAAATCACCATGCCCGGGGTCAACCAAGTCAATGTCAACGACCGCTCAGGTCTGACCTTCTCTGCCGCGCTCAAATCATTCCTGCGCCAAGACCCTGACATCATCATGGTGGGTGAGATTCGCGATCAAGACACCGGTGAAATTGCCATCAAGGCCGCGCAGACCGGCCATTTGGTGCTCTCCACTTTACACACTAATGATGCCCCACAGACCATCACACGCTTGATGAACATGGGCATTGCGCCGTTCAATGTCGCCTCAACCGTGCACCTAGTCACCGCGCAACGGCTCGCGCGCAAACTTTGCGGCGTGTGCA
>JBDKJU010000337.1:0-3440 GCA_039796435.1 Pseudomonadota bacterium
CAACGCGGCTTCACGCACCCGTGGGGGCATGCTCATGGGCGCTTGCGATGCGCGATCGACAAAGACATGCACAACAAAGCCGGTGGCGCAGGCCTCATCGCGTTCTGCTTTGAATAAGGCGAGCTCGTAGCGCAATGAGGAGTTGCCACATTTGCCTATGCGCATACGCACTTCTATCATTTCCGGGTAGGTAAATGAGGCCTTGAATACACAACCACTTTCGACCACTAAACCAATACATGCAGAGCTGCTGGGGTTTTGTCCGTGCTCAATTAAAAAAACATTGATCAAGGTATCGAAACATTCGTAATACACCACATTGTTCATGTGTTGATACATGTCGTTGTCGCGCCAACGGCTTTGTATTTTTAGTCCGTAAGGGTAGTCAGCTCGCAAGTGCCTATCCGAACCGATAGCCGCGCTCATACATGGCCTTTTTGCCACAACACATCGGGCACCCCTGCTTGTTTGTTCAAGTAGCGACACAAGACAAACAAGCAGTCGGACAGACGATTCAGGTATTGCCGCAGAAAAGGGTTGATGTCTTCATGCTCGGCCAGCGCCACCACTCGGCGCTCTGCCCGACGCGCCACCGTGCGACAAATATGTGCCTGAGCCGCCGCAGGGGTGCCGCCTGGGAGTATGAAGTCTTTCAAGGGGGGGAGTTCGGCATTCATGTGCACCGTGGCGGACTCTAGCGTGAGCACATGCGCTTCGGTAATAGCGGTGTAGCCGGGGATGGACAGCTCTCCCCCGAGGTCGAATAGGTGGTGCTGTACTTTGATGAGCAAAGTGCCGGTCGGTGCATCGAGCGTGTGGGTGAGCAACACGCCCACCGTGCTGTTGCATTCGTCCACTTCACCGATGGCTTCGATACGTGCATGTGTCTTGGCTACGCGGCTGCCGTCTCCGAGTCCGGTGGTGCCACCGTCACCCGTACGGGTGATGATTTTGGATAGTCTGTTTCCCATTCGCGCATTTTAAAAGGTGACATAATCAAGCCCATGCATGAAATCATTTTGTACAACTACTTTCGTAGTTCCGCCGCATATCGTGTCCGTATTGCCCTGAATCTTAAAAATATCAGCTATGAGCGCCAGGCGGTGCATTTGGTCAAGGGGGAGCACAAACGCCCCGAGTATGCCGCTTTAAATCCGCAGCAATTAGTGCCCGCCATCAAGATTGACGGGCATGTGTTCACCCAGTCGCTGGCCATTATCGAATATCTTGAAGAGACACGACCAGAACCGCCGCTCCTGCCCCGTGATGCCGTGCACCGTGCGCAGGCACGAGCCTTGGCTGATTTGATTTGCATGGATATTCATCCGCTCAACAATGTGCGGGTATTGAAGGCAATCACCGCTTTGGGGGCCAGCGAGGCGCAGAAAAATGCCTGGATTGCCCAGTGGATATGCGCCGGCTTTGATGCCATTGAGCCGCAGTTGGGGCAGCACCGTTTTGCCGCTGGGCATAGCCCGGGACTGGTGGACATTTGTTTGGTGCCACAGGTGTTCTCAGCCAGACGGTTTAATGTGGACATGAGTGCCTATCCCCGCATCAATGAAATTGATTTGGCGTGTAACGAGCTGGAGGCTTTTGCCCATGCCCACCCCAAAGCCCAACCGGATTATGAAGTATGAACGAAGCCGTTGAAAAAGAGTACAGCAACCGCAATCGTGTGGCGCAGTGGGAAGACATAGTGGGGCAGTGGCGTTCACGCAGTGAAGAATTCATGAGTACGTCGGCTGGTCTCTCTGGCGCGATCAATGTGGCTTATGGCCAAGGGGCGCGGGAAGTGTATGATGTGTTTGAAGCCCCCGGCGCTGATAAGCTGATGATTTTTATTCACGGGGGGTATTGGCGTAGTTTTGCCAAAGAGCCGCATCGCTTTATTGCCCCTGCCTGGTTGGCCGCGGGATTTTCGGTGGTGTTGATCGAATACGAACTGTGCCCACAAATCAGTCTTACCGGCATCACCGAGCAGGTGGAGCGGGCCTTGAATCACTTGGCACAAACACGCAGTGAGTCACGCTGGCTGCTGAGCGGGCACTCCGCAGGAGGGCACCTCACTGCCATGATGTGGCGAGACCAAGCCCGACTCTCCGAGCAAGCGCAGTTCTGTTTGCAGGCCGCTATGTCGCTCTCAGGGGTGCATGATTTGAAACCCATGCGCGACTTTTCTGCTAATGTTGATTTACAGCTCAGTGAGCAAGAGGCTATTTTGCAAAGCCCCATGTATTTTTCTCCCAAGTCAACACGTCACTTCTTGGCAGCGGTGGGCGGAGATGAGTCTGATGGTTTTAAGTATCAGACCGAAATTCTAAGTCGCTCCTGGGCTTTGCAGGAGCCTGATCTGCAGATACCGCAGCGCAATCATTTCGACGTATTGCTGGACTTGGCAGACGCCAACAGCCTGTTGTTTCAACGCACACGCAGCTTACTATGAATTTTTATCAAACCGCAGAGTCATTGTTGTTAAGCCCAAATGGTGTTGATGTCAGAGAGCTTGATCGGCACTTGGTCACGGCACAGTCTGCGGGAGCGGATTTTGCTGATATCTATTGCGAATACAGCCGCAGTGAATCATGGAGTTTGGAAGACCGCATTGTCAAAGGCGGTAGCTTTGCCATACAAACCGGTTTTGGCATACGCGCCATCAGTGGTGAAAAAACGGCCTTTGCCTACGCTGACCGTGTGAGCCCAGAGGCTTTGGCGGGAGCGGCAAAAAATGTGCGCAGCATTGCAGCAGCAGGGGTCAATGGCAGGACACAGCAGCTGTGCCCAAGCAGTTTGCCCGCGCCTTTGTATACCCACGCCGACCCTAGCCTCGCTATTCCTGATGCGCAAAAAATTGAGTGCCTCAAAAAACTTGATTTACTCGCCCGCGCCAAAGACCCACGCGTGCAGCAGGTGATGGCCAGCATGGCCATGGAATGGGTGGTGGTATTGGTGGCCCGCAGTGATGGGCATTTGGCTGCCGATGTGCGCCCCTTATGCCGCTTGCGTCTGGAAATTATTGCCGAACAAAATGGTCGGCGAGAGTCCGGTGTCGGCGGCGGCGGTGGCCGCATCGCTCTGTCCTCTTTGTGTGAGGAAGAGCGCTTGTCGACTTATGTAGAACAAGCGGTGTCTGCTGCCTTACTCAAGCTGGAGGCAAGACCTGCTCCCGCGGGCATCATGCCCGTGGTGCTTGGCCCTGGTTGGCCAGGAGTGCTGTTACATGAGGCAGTGGGCCATGGGCTGGAAGGCGATTTCAATCGCAAAGGCACTTCCGCTTTTGCCGGTCGCATAGGTGAGCAAGTTGCAGCCAAGGGCGTGACCGTGGTGGACAATGGCACCCTGCCAGATCGGCGTGGCTCACTCACCATTGATGATGAAGGCACCCCAAGCCAAAACAATGTGCTCATTGAAGATGGCATTTTGTGCGGCTATTTGCAAGA
>JBDKJU010000338.1:0-7347 GCA_039796435.1 Pseudomonadota bacterium
GTCGGCCTGCGCAAAAGCCTCTTGCACAATCACCAATTCGGCTTGTTGCAGAGCCTTGCTGATGAGCGCACTGTCGGGCATGCTGTGTGCCGGATTGGTGCAGGCGATCCAAATCGCCTTAATCTTGCCAGCGGCAAGTGCAGTGAACATCTCCACTGCTGTCAGCCCCTTACGGTGCGGCAAATCGGCTACGCCCCAATAATGCGCCACTTCCGCGCGGTGCTCTGCATTGCTCGCCTCACGGTGACCGGGCAATAGATTGGCCAAGGCCCCCACTTCCCGCCCGCCCATGGCATTGGGTTGACCAGTCAAAGAAAAAGGCCCGCACCCAGGACGCGCAATCTGCCCAGTGAGCAAATGCAGATTGATCAACGCCAAATTTTTATGCGTGCCCGAGGTAGACTGATTCAAGCCCTGACAATACAAAGACAATACATTTTTGCTCTCAGCCCACCAAAGAGCAGCACGCCTGATGTCGGCTTCGGCTACCCCACACACTTGCGCCGCGCGGGCCGGATTCATGTCTCGCACAGACTCTTTCAACGCCTCGACATTGTCCACATGCTGAGCAATAAATTCAGCATCCTCGGCCTGCAGTTCGATCAGAGCATGCAACATTCCTTGAAACAAGGCCACGTCAGTGCCAGGGAGAATTGCTAAGTGCAGATCGGCCTCGCTGGCCGTGGTGGTGCCGCGTGGGTCGACCACGATGCTGCGGGTCTGGCGCGTGGCCCTGACTGCCTCGATGCGGCGATACAAAATTGGGTGTGCCCAGGCAGTGTTGCTGCCAGCAATAAAAAACAAATCGGCGGCCTCGATGTCACTGTATTGACAAGGCACCACATCGGCCCCCAGGCTCATCTTATAGGCGGTGACGGCCGAGCTCATGCACAGACGTGAATTGGTGTCGATGTTGTTGGTACCCACCACCGCGCGTGCCAGCTTATTAAACACGTAGTAGTCTTCGCTCAGCAGTTGCCCAGAGCCATAAAAAGCCACGCTGTCAGGGCCATGGGTGTGAATGATGCGCGCCAACTCCTGCGCCACAAATGTCTCGGTGGCGGTCCAATCATGTGACAGCAGGGCCGAGTGCTTGGAGCGGCGAAACATAGGTCTTTCCAAGCGGCCATGCACCCCTGCGGTCTGCGCCAGATGGCTGCCTTTGCTGCACAATTTGCCCGCATTGGCCGGGTGCTCAGCATCGCCCACCACCTGGATGATCTTATTTCCTTTGGCCTCTATCACCACCCCACACCCCACCCCACAGTAAGGGCAAGTGCTCTTGATTTTTTTAGTGACCGACATCCAGATACACCTTGCCCTCACGCAATTCACAGGCAAAGCGCCGCACACAGCCGTGGTCGGGCGCCTCGGCCTCGCCGCTGGCCAGATCAATCGTCCAGTTGTGCAAAGGACAGCTCACCTGCGCGCCCACCACCATGCCTTCGGACAAAGGACCGCCTTTGTGCGGGCAGCGATCTTCAATCGCATATAAGGCATCGTCAAGCGTGCGAAACAACGCAATAGGCGTGTCCCCATGCACGAGTTTGCGCGCGCCGTTCACCGGCAAATCTGCGAGTGTGCACACCTCTCTCATGCGCTCAGAGTAAGGATGGCCAACAGGCTCACCCTTCACGTGGGACATTTCGGCACTCATGCAATCTCCTTCAGCATAATCGTGGTGAACTGTTTTTTGTCTACCATCGATGCCGGCTGCATCAGCCAAGGATCTGGTGCATTGTGGAGGGCGAGGTGCAAGCGCGCGATCAAAGCCGCACGCGTGTGCGCATCGTCCACCACTTGTTTTTTGATATAGCTCATGCCGACGCGGGCCAGATAATGGACGGTGCGCTCCAAGTACCAGCCCTCTTCCCGATACAGCTGCAGAAAGGCCGAGGCAATATCCTTGGCCTCTTGGTCGGTGCTGACTTTAACCAAAAACTGCGCCACTTCGGTCTTGATGCCACCATTGCCGCCGATCATGATTTCCCAGCCCGAGTCCACCCCGATAATGCCCACGTCTTTGATGCCGGATTCAGCACAGTTGCGCGGACACCCCGAGACGGCCAATTTCACTTTATGCGGGGCGTACATACCAAAATACAAACGCTCTAAGTCCTTGCCCAACTGCGTTGAGTTCTGCGTACCAAAACGGCACCACTCACTGCCCACACAGGTTTTCACCGTGCGCAAAGCCTTGGCATAGGCGTGTCCGGAGGGCATACCCAAATCAGCCCACACCGCAGGCAAGTCCTCTTTCTTCACCCCCAGCAAATCAATGCGCTGTCCGCCAGTGACCTTGACCGTGGGAATCTTGAACTTATCCACCACATCGGCAATGCGGCGCAACTCAGCGGCCGTGGTTTCACCGCCCCACATGCGCGGAATGACAGAAAAAGTGCCGTCCTTTTGAATATTGCCGTGCGCCCTTTCGTTAATAAAGCGCGACTGCGGATCATCTGTCGCCTCAAGCGGCCAAGTGGACAGACAATAATAATTCAGTGCCGGGCGACACTTGCTGCAGCCCTGTGGGGTCTGCCACTCCATGAATTGCATCACCGCAAAAGCGGACAATAATTTGTGCTCTTTCACCGCCTTGCGCACCACCGCATGGCTATGAGGACTGCAAGAGCACATGGCCTTGTCGGCCTTGCTTTCGGCGCTGTACGCCCCACCCAAGGTGCTGGCCAAAATTTGTTCGACCAAGCCTGTGCACGAACCACAAGACGAGCTGGCCTTGGTGTGTTTGCGCACCTCATCAAGTGTGAACAAACCTTTCTGATTGATCGCCGTGACAATAGCGCCCTTGCACACGCCATTGCAACCGCAGACCTCGGCCTGATCGTCCATGGTGGCGGCGCTCATATTGCCTTGATGACCGCTGTCCCCTATGTTTGATTCACCAAACATAAGTTGGTCACGAATCTCGCGTATGTCCTTGCCCTCTTTCAACAGCTTGAAGTACCACGCCCCATTGGCGGTGTCGCCATACATCACCGCGCCGATGAGCTTGTCTTTCTCGATCAGCAGTTTTTTATACACCCCGCTCGCAGGGTCTGACAGCACGATGCGCTCACTCGCCTCAGTGCCGACAAAATCTCCCGCGCTAAACAAGTCTATGCCGGCGACCTTGAGCTTGGTCGAGGTCTGTGAGCCTTGGTAACGGCCTATGCCCATTTCGGCCAGATGATTGGCCGCCACTTTGGCCTGTTCAAACAAAGGCGCCACCAACCCATAGGCCACCCCGCGATGGCTGACACACTCACCCACGGCGTAAATCTTGGGGTCGTAGGTTTGCATGGTGTCATTGACCACCACGCCGCGTGCACAATACAGCCCCGCCGCTTCTGCCAACACCGTGTTGGGCTTGATGCCGGCAGCCACCACCACCAGCTGCGCCGGCAACACCGAGCCATCCTTGAGCACCACAGCCGTGACTTCATTGTCGGCATTGACACGTATCTCGCTGGCTGAAGTGCCGGTGTAAAAGGCCATGCCACGCTTGCCCAAATCAGTCTGCAACAAGGTCGCCGCCTGCACATCCAGCTGCCGCTCCATCAAATGTCCGGCAAGGTGCACCACGCTGACCTTCATGCCGCGTTTGCACAGGCCATTGGCTGCCTCCAAGCCCAAAAGCCCACCACCGATGACCACGGCTTGTTGGTGCTTACTGGCCGCCGCAATCATTGCCTCGGTATCGGCGATGTCGCGGTAGGCCAGCACGCCTTTGCCCTTGATGCCGGGAATAGGGGGCATGAAGGGCAGCGAACCCGTGGCCAGCAAGAGCTTGTCGTAGGCAAGAAAATCACCGTCCTTGCTGCACAGCATTTGTTGTTTGCGCTTGATTTGGGTGATCGTAACCCCGGTGTGCAAGGTGATGTGATTGTCCTCGTACCAAGCCCAGTCATTGAGCACGATGTCGCTTAAGGTTTGTTCGCCCGCCAACACCGGCGAGAGCATGATGCGGTTGTAGTTGGGATGTGGTTCAGCCCCGATAATGTGAATCTCGTACAGGTCTGGGGCCAGCACCAGCAGTTCCTCCACCGCACGCACCCCGGCCATGCCATTACCAATAACGACTAAACGTTTTTTTTGCACACTCATTGGTGCTCCCCGTATAGAAAGTCGAGAATCTCTTTGCGCAAGGCGTGGTAGCTGGCTTGGTCTGCCAAGGCCAAACGCTCTCGCGGACGCGGCAAATCAATCGCCAACGTGCGCGCAATCACAGCGCCCGGCATGTCCGCATTGCCCACCCGCATCATCACCACGGTGTCGGCAAGCAACACCGCCTCGTCCAGATCGTGGGTCACCATCACCACCGTGCATTTGCTGGCGGCCACTATGCGCATGAGCTCATCTTGCAAACTGGCTCGTGTGAGCGCATCTAACGCGCCAAACGGCTCATCTAGAAGCAACACCTGTGGCTCGATCGCCAGTGCCCGTGCAATGCCGACGCGCTGTTTCATGCCACCAGAAATTTCATGTGGAAATTTTTCTGCCGCCTCGCTGAGCTTGACCAAGGCCAGCGCGGCCAGGCTGCGGGCGCGGCACTGCGCCTTGCTTTCAGTGGCACCAAACACCCGCTCCACCGCCAGGTAAATGTTTTGATAGCAAGTAAGCCAAGGCAAGAGCGAGTGATTTTGAAACACCACGCCACGGTCTGGGCCCGGGCCACGCACCTCTCGCCCGGAGCAAATAATATTGCCCGCGCTACAAGTGTCGAGCCCGGCAATCAAATTCAGCAGCGTCGATTTGCCACAGCCTGAATGCCCGATCAAGCTCACAAACTCGCCCTGCCTGATCGACAAGCTGATGTCGCGCAAGGCCAGAAAATCACCATTCTTGGTGGCAAACACCTTACGCACTTTATCCACCACGATGCTGTGGGTTTGCTTGATCAAACGGCCATGCACGGGGGCCAGCAAAGTATCCATCAAGCGAACCTCCTGCCCAGTTTGAGCAAAGCAAACTCCAGCGCATAGCCCACGGCCCCGATGAGCAATATGGCCAATAAAATGTGCGGCACATTTAAGTTATTCCACTCGTCCCACAGCCAGAAGCCTATCCCCACCCCGCCCGTCAACATCTCTGCCGCCACGATCACCAACCAGGCCACGCCAATAGACAAGCGCACGCCGGTGAGCACATGCGGCAAGGCAGCTGGCAGGAGCACCTTGGTGAAGGTCTTCCACGGGGACAACTGCAACACCCGCGCCACATTTAAATAATCTTTCGGCACCTGCTCCACCCCCGCAGCCGTGTTGATAATCATCGGCCAGATGCTGGAGATAAAAATCACCCAGATGGCCGCAGGATTGGCTGCCTTAAACACCAGAAGACCAATAGGCAACCAAGCCAAAGGGCTCACGGGCCGCAAAAGACTGATCACCGGAGACAGCGCCCGCGCCAGAAACGGCACGCGCCCAAGCAAAAACCCCAGCGGAATCCCAACCACGGCAGCAAGACCAAAGCCCAACGCCACCCTCTGCAAAGAGGCCAGCAGATTCCACCCCACGCCCTGGTCATTGGGACCATTCTGATAAAAAGCCTTGGCAAACAATTGCAAGGCCGCCTCAAAAGTCACCGAGGGCGTGGGCAAACGCCCGCCCTCTTTTGCCAGCAATGTCCACAACAACAAGAAGCCGGCGAGTCCCAAACACGGAGCCAGAATATTGAGCAAGAGCTCTTTCTGCCCTTTCCGCTCTTTCATATCTTCACCTTAAAGGCATTCACGTAGGCCGCCGTCGCTGCCGTGGTTCGCGCATCCCAGAGCTTACCATCCATAAACTTAAGCGAGCGAAACTCATCTTTCGGCACGGCCATCTTGGCCAATGCCGCCGCCTCCTTGAACAAGTCCACGCGGTTGACCTGCTTGGCCACGGCCAAATAATCCACCTCGGTTTTGAGCAAACCCCAGCGCTTGAACTGACTCATGAACCACATGCTGTCCGACACATACGGCATGTTGACTGCACCATTTCCTGAAAAACGCATGGGCGATTTGTCTTGCCACTTATTGCCGAGACCGTCTTCATACTGACCCAACATGCGGCCCTCTATCACTTTCAACTCAGTGTTTACATAAGCCTTGTCTCTAATCACCTGCGCCGCTTCACTGGGGTTGGCATCAATCGCACGGCTGGCCTCCAAAATTGCCGCCATCACCGCACGCGTGGTGTTGGGGTGTTTGCGCACAAAGGCATCGGTGGCGGTGAGCACTTTTTCAGGGTGATCTGCGCAGATTGCTTGGCTGGTGGTGACCGTAAAGCCAATGTCGTAAATCACCGCGCGTGCGTTCCAAGGCTCACCCACACAGTAGCCGTCCATATTGCCCACCTGCATATTGGCAATCATTTGCGGAGGTGGCACGGTAATAATTTTGCTTGCGCTCATGGGGTTGATCTCATGTGCGGCCAGCCAGTAATACAACCACATGGCGTGCGTGCCCGTGGGATAGGTCTGAGCAAATTTATACTCGCGCCCCCCACGCTTGATGGCCGCCGCCAAACTGCTGCCGTCCTTCACCCCCTGCGCCTTCAACTGATTCGACAAGGTAATGGCCTGACCATTGTGGTTCAGCCCCATCAAAATGGCCATGTCTTTTTTCTCGCCAGTCAACCCCAGCTGCACCGCCAGTGGCAGGCCATACAAACAATGCGCGTAGTCTATTTCCCCATTGATGAGCTTGTCGCGTATGGCCGCCCAAGACGCCTCTTTCGACAACACGATGCTGACGCCGTATTTTTTATCCAAGCCCTTCACCGCCGCCATGATCACCGAGGCACTGTCGGTGAGCGGAATGAAGCCAATCTTTACCTCTTTTTTTTCAGGCGCATCCGAGCCCTGTGCATAAGCACTTAAAGACCCCGTCACCGACGACAAAATCAGGCCTCCAGTAGTGGCCTTGATGAGAGAACGACGTGAATGATTCATACCCATATACTCTTTCATAATTTATTGCGTTGCACAATAAATCTTTAGCATGAGCTGTGCCAGTTTGTTTCTGGGTAAACACAATCATTTCGCACTTTTGCGCACTTTTGCAGTGCAACAAGAGCGAATACTGCGAGGCCTTGGTGCATACATTTATAATGCGCACCAATATGTGTGTTCACACATGCCGAAGTAGCTCAGTTGGTAGAGCAGCGCATTCGTAATGCGTTGGTCGGGGGTTCAATTCCTCTCTTCGGCACCAAAAACAAAGTTTCTGGAAAGACCATCCTAAAGCCTATCAACCACGCCAACGCTGGCGCGCACTTGAACTGCTGCTCAAGATGATTGATGAGGATACGCTCACTGAAGACTTCATTCCCGAACGCGCCATTGCGGATCGCGGAACCCACTTGA
>JBDKJU010000339.1:0-4272 GCA_039796435.1 Pseudomonadota bacterium
AAAACGCCTACGACAAGCACCATTATCAGGAATGGTACGCCGATAAAGTGCAGGGAAAATGCATAGACTCGGGCGCTTTAAATGGCTTGGGCTATGTTGATGCTGTGAATCAAGTGGTCGCCCTTTTGGGCAAGCAAGGCGAGAAAAAAACCACCTACCGCTTGCGTGATTGGGGTATTTCTCGGCAACGTTATTGGGGCACCCCCATCCCGATTATTCACTGTCCTGACTGTGGCGCCGTGCCCGTGCCGGAGCAGGATTTGCCGGTGGTTTTGCCGGAAGATTGTGTGCCTGATGGTTCGGGCAATCCGCTCAATAAGCGTGAAGATTTCTTGCGCTGCCTCTGCCCTAAATGCGGCACTCCAGCGCGGCGCGAAACCGACACCATGGACACCTTCATTGATTCGTCTTGGTACTTCATGCGCTACTGTAACCCCGACAGCACCACGGCCATGGTGGATGCACGCAATGACTACTGGATGCCGATGGACCAGTACATCGGTGGCATAGAGCACGCCATTTTGCATCTGCTTTATGCCCGCTACTGGACCAAGGTGATGCGTGATTTGGGCTTGCTCAAGTTCGATGAACCCTTTACTAAGTTACTCACGCAAGGCATGGTGATCGCTGAGACTTATTACCGCGATACGCCTTCGGGTATGAAAGAGTGGTTTAATCCAGCTGATGTGGAGCAACACTTTGATGCCGCTGGCAAACCCAGTCATGCCGTATTAAAAAGCGATGGCCAGCCGGTGGTGCACGGTGGCACCGAGAAAATGGCCAAGTCGAAAAATAATGGAGTGGACCCGCAAGCCATCATTGACCTCTACGGGGCAGACACCGCTCGCCATTTTGTGATGCGCGCCTCTCACCCTGAGCAGACGCTGATGTGGAGCGACGACTCGGTCGCCGGCTCCTACCGTTTTGTGAGCAAGCTCTATGATTTTGCTTGGCGCATCAAAGACAAAGTGGCCCAAGGCAGAGCGCACAAGCCCAGCAACAACGAAGCGCGACGCACCTTGCACTTGACGCTTAAAAAAGCCAACGCCGATTATGAGCGCATTCAATACAACACCGTGGTGTCGGCGGGTGACATTATGTTGAACACGCTGACAGCGCTCAAGAGCGACCAAGACAGCGCCAATCTGCATGAAGGCATGAGCATACTCTTGCGTGTGCTTTATCCGGTGATTCCGCATGTCACCCACGCTCTGTGGCAAGATCTGGGGTTTGCAGCAGAGCATGGTGATTTGCTCAATGCCCCCTGGCCGCAAGTCGACGAAACCGCCTTGGCACAAGAGAGCTTGACCCTGCCCATACAGGTCAATGGCAAATTACGTGGCGAGCTTACTTTTGCGGCCAGCTTAAGCAACGCTGAGGTCGAGGCTTTGGCCAAGGCATCAGACATCGTGGCCAAATGGGGCGAAGGTCGTCCGGTGAAAATGGCCAAGTATGTGCCCGGGCGTTTGATCACGGTGGCGGTGTAGCGATGCGTCTCTTGCTTCTGTGTTGCATGCTGACGCTCGCTGCTTGTGGCTTCCGCCTGCGTGGGGATTACCAATTTGCGTTTAGCAAGATCGCTGTCGAAGCCCCTGCGGGCGTACCGTATTTGCTCGAACTAAACCGCCAGCTGGCTGGCATTCAGCAACTGCAGCTCAGTCAAATCGGAGATAGCCACTACAAAGAGGCACTGCGCTTGCGCCTCTTAGAGAACAGCAGCGAAAAGAAAATCTTGGCCCTAAGCGCTGGCGGGCGCGTGCGTGAGTTTCAGCTTGAGCGTCGTCTCAGGTTTGATCTTGTTGATGCACAGGGCAGAGAGTGGATAGCCTCCGAGACTATCGTACTCACGCGCGACTTCACTTTTAATGACTCGCAGGCACTCGCCAAAGAGGGCGAAGAGCGCATGCTCATTGCCGATATGCACAACGACTTGATCAATCAACTCCTGCGTCGCCTGCAGAGCGCCAAAGGCGCATTGCCACCACCAACCAAAAAGCCTTAATGCAAATACGCCACGGCGCCTTTGCCGCCCTGTTGAACAAGGCCAAGACCAAGCCGGTTTATCTCTTTCATGGTGACGAGCCCGTGCTCGCCATTCTGGCCATAGACAGCTTGCGGGCGCGCTTACAGGCAGAGGGCTATGCCGAGCGCGAAGTGTGGCAAGTGGACCGAAGTTTTGTCTGGGACGAGGCCCTGGCACAGATCTCCACCGGCTCTTTATTCAGTACGCGAAGACTCATCGAGATTCGATTCAATAGCAATAAATTGGCTGCCGGTGAGGGAGAGGCTAAGTTTGCCCAAGTCCTCATTCAGAGCACGGCAGACACAGTTTTTATTATCTCCCTGCCCAAGCTCGACAAGGGCCAATTCATGAGCGCTTGGTTTCAGTATGCCGATGAGGTCGGGCTGAGCATCGAGTGCGCGCCCATCGATCGCGAACATCTTGGTGCGTGGATAAAACAAGGCATTATTGCCAATGGCCAAACCATTAGCGACGAGGCAGTGAACTATCTGGTGGAGGTATCAGAAGGCAATCTTTTGGCCAGCAAACAGGCGATTGATGCCTTAGCGGGCAGCGGCTGGCATGACCTAAACCTAAGCCTGTGTGAAGAAGCGGTGAGCTATGCCGCGCGCTACGCCACTGCGCAATTGTCCGAGGCATTTTTGGCAGGCGACATCGCCCGCACGATTACAGTGTTACGAGGTTTGCGTGCCGAACAGGGGGCCGTTCCGCGTGTGGTGTCGCAGATCTCTATTGATGTGCATGTGCTCGCGCGCGTGGTGACGCTCATGCACACCAAAAATCAAAGTGTTGCAGAGGCAGTGAAAGCATCTTATGTGTGGGGCAAGCGGCAGGCGGCAATAGCGATTGGACTGCGACAGGGCATCAGCAAAAACATTCCCGCGTGGTTAAAGCTGCTGCCTGAGTTTGATGCCGCAGCTAAGGGGCTGCGCCCCAAGATGGATGTATGGGATGGTCTGGAGCGGTTTGTGTTGATCGGCAAGGGCGCTTGATGCGTGCAGGCCTAGCCCCTAGCTGTTATGGCAACACTTAGGGCGAGTTAAGGCAAACGCACCGCCTGCCTGGCTTTGAGCAGCCACTGTTCACCTGCCTCACGCTCACGTACCCAGGTTTGCAGCACGCTGATTTTCAGCGGGGCTTCGACGCCCTGTGCATTGGTTTGCAGGGCAGAGAAAGTGTGGCGGGTGATGGCAGTACGCCCTTGTACATGCATGCTCACGCGCTCGGTTTTTTGATTGCGGTAGCGGTTGGCGCTTTCGCTGGCATTTTTGACCATCTGCGCTTTGTTCTCAAGCCGCCCATCACTGTGCCCATAGCTCACTGGTTCGCCCACCAAGGCTTGCATCACCGCGGCTTCACGGGTGTTGAAGATGGCATGGTTGAGTTGCCCTACCCGCTGCCAGACCAGTGCCTCCGATTCGGCCACCGTGGGTGCGGTGAGTGAGGCGCAGGCACTTAAAAACAAGGCAGTCAAGAAACATAAAACGCGCATGACAGTCTCCTTAATAGTTGTAGAGAAATCATTCTACCGGCAGCCACCCTCAAGTCAAAGTCAAAGCCAATGCTAATGCCGGTGTTGCTGCCTCTGTGTTCTCGTATATCTCAACGGGGTGATGACTCAGACCTTGGGCTTGAGTTTCTTGAACGTCCCGGTGGCACGTGCAAACACTTCGCCCGCTTCGTTGTGGCAAATGGCTTCGGTAAAGGCCATGGAGCCCGTGCCGTGGGTGAGTTTGCCAGTGGCGTAAACAACAGGTGCCTGTGCCGGGCGCATGTAATGGATATGCATTTCTATGGTGGTGACCCGTACACTGCGGTCACGTGCGCGTGCCGCCGCAGCCATGGCCACATCAAGCAAAGAGGCTATGGCCCCACCATGCAGGGCAGAGATGCTGTTTTCCAAGCCACGGTGCAGGTCGATGGAGATCAAGGCGCTGTCTTCTTCGGCGTTCATCTTGAGGGCATGCACACCGAGGCTAGACAAGAAAGGCACGTGCACGTCAAAGAACTGATGGTCCGGGTCGTATTGCATCACACCACCTCAAACAGACCAGCCGCACCCATGCCACCGCCTATGCACATGGTCACCACCACATATTTCACCCCACGACGCTTGCCCTCTATCAGAGCATGGCCGACCAGGCGAGAGCCGGTGACCCCGTAAGGATGACCGACGGCGATAGAGCCACCATTGACATTCAAGCGGGCATTGTCGATGCCGAGTTTGTCGCGGCAGTAAATGACTTGCA
>JBDKJU010000340.1:0-2879 GCA_039796435.1 Pseudomonadota bacterium
AGCTACAGCAGTACCCCATCGCAAGGAGAGCGGTATTTACTGGTTGGAGATGCCTATGCCTTTATCGATCCGGTGTTTTCTTCGGGTGTTTTTTTTTCCATGCATTCAGGCAAGCAGGCTGCCTTGGCGCTTGACCGTATTTTTAAACAACCGCGCAAGACAAAACAGGTGTTGGCTGATTACCAGCAAATCATGCGGCAAGGTCCGGCAGATTTTTCCTGGTTTATCTATCGCATGACCAACCCGAACATGCGCGACTTATTCATGGCGCCGCGTGCTTTTTTGGGGGCCAAAAAAGCGGTGATCAGC
Source organism: Pseudomonadota bacterium (assembly GCA_039796435.1). Taxonomy (GTDB): domain Bacteria; phylum Pseudomonadota; class Gammaproteobacteria; order Burkholderiales; family Casimicrobiaceae; genus JBDKJU01. The sequence continues at coordinate 310 of JBDKJU010000340.1, forward strand.
GTACTCGCTGGTGATATTTTTCGCAACGTCGCCATGCGACCAGCCTTGTCTGTGTTCAAATCTGTGTACTACCTTGCCTCTGCCATCAACTGGAAGCGCACCCGAGCCGCAATGAAACAACGCGCCATCAACATCAGCGATACCCCTCTACGAAAGTCACCACATGTATAAATTTCTTCTGGCCATGCTAGTGCCTGCCCTGGGTGCTGCTGAATCTCTGTGGGAGCTTGGCCTTGGCGCTGGGGCTTTGGTGGTGCCCGACTATCGTGGTTCAAACCAAACGCGGGCCTACGCGGTGCCCATGCCCTACGTCATCTATCGTGGTGAGGTGTTCAAAATGGACCGCGACGGGCTAAGAGCCCAGCTTCTCGCCTCTACTGGCATGGCGCTCGACATCAGCGCTGCTGGCTCCTTTCCGGTGAATAGCGAAAAAAACGAGGCGCGCAAAGGCATGCCCAACTTAGGCGGCAGTGTTGAACTTGGCCCGTCATTGAATGTCAATTTATGGACCTCTGGCAGCAACAAGCTTGAGCTGCGCTTGCCCGTGCGCGCCGTGATTACCGCAGGCAAAGGGCAAGGCATAGACTACAACGGACTGGTGTTTACCCCGAGGCTGAATATCGACTTTAAAAACATCGCAGGCTGGGACTATGGCAGCTATGTCGGGCTCAATTTTGCTGATAAACGCCACCACGATTATTTTTACACGGTCTCCCCCCTCTACGCCACCAGCACACGCAAGGCCTACGAAGCGAAAGCGGGCTACGGCGGTGCCTCATGGGTGGCCGGCATGTCACGCCGCATCGACAAAGTGTGGGTGGGCGCTTTTGTGCGTGCCGACAGCCTGCATGGAGCCAGCTTCAGCGACAGCCCTTTGGTGAAGTCCAAAACTGCTTTTTACGGCGGTCTCGGCTTTGCTTATGTTTTTTATGAATCTGGGGAACACAGCAAGTAATGCTTTCAACGACTCATCTCGTACTCATCCCCAGCTATAACCCCGGCCCCAAGGTGGTGCAGACCGTAGAAGAGGCACTCAGCCAATGGTCGCCCGTGTGGGTGGTAGTGGATGGCAGCAGCGACGGCAGCGAAGTGCTGTTACGCACTTTGGCCGAAGGACACGCGCACTTGCGGGTACTGGTGTTGCCCAGCAATCAAGGCAAAGGCGCGGCTGTCTTGCATGGATTACGTCTCGCCGAACAAGCGGGCTATACCCACGCCCTGGTCATGGATTCAGATGGGCAGCATCCGGCCGACAAAATTGCCGAATTCATGCAAGTCTCGGCAACACACCCAGACAGCGTGGTCCTTGGAGAGCCAGTCTTTGATGCCTCCGCACCCTTGCTGCGTTTGCGTGGCCGCAAAATTTCCAACGCTTGGGCCAATCTGGAAACCTTGTGGATGGGCATACATGACTCGCTGTTCGGTTTTCGCGTCTACCCCATCACCCCGCTTAAAAAAATCATGCAATCGCATCGCTTCATGCGCCGTTTTGATTTTGATGTCGAGGCCGTGGTGCGGCTGTGCTGGGCAGGCGTCAAACCAATCAATGTCAAGGCTCCCTGCAAATACATCCCTGTGACTGAAGGCGGTGTATCGCATTTCCAATACGGCCGCGACAACGCCTTGTTAACGTGGATGCACAGCCGCTTGTTTCTGGGGTTTATACTGAGGTTACCCCTACTTATTTACCGCAAACACTTCTCATGATGCGCCCACTTCTGCCCTTCGCCGTAGCCCTAAGTCTCTTGCCGTCCCTAGGCCTGGCGGCCACTGCCGGCCCTGCCCTTGGGGGAATCCCGGTAGAGTTCATCCTCTTCGCCTTGACCTTGCTTGGGGTGGCACTTTTTCACGGACAAACCCTGTACGTGGCTCTCGCAGGTCTGGTCAGCATCACCCTTTATAAGCTAGGATTTTCCAGTTTTAACGGGGTCGCAGGGCTCTCCGGCTTGGGTGCTCATTTATTGCATGAGTGGGTAATCATTGCCAATCTGTTTGGGTTGTTGGTGGGCTTTGCCATTCTGTCCAACCATTTTGAACACAGCAAAGTGCCCAAAATTCTGCCGCGCTACCTCCCCGACGACTGGAAGGGTGGCTTTGTTTTACTGGTGATGATCTTTGTGATGTCCGCGTTCCTCGACAACATTGCAGCGGCCTTAATCGGCGGCACAGTGGCGATGAGTGTGTTCCGCAAAAAAGTACATATTGGCTACCTCGCCGCCATTGTCGCCGCCTCGAATGCCGGCGGCTCTGGCTCAGTGGTGGGCGACACCACCACCACCATGATGTGGATAGATGGCGTGTCGCCCTTGAACGTGCTCGATGCTTACATTGCTGCCGTGGTGGCTTTGCTTATCTGCGGCATACCTGCCTCCAAACAGCAACAAAAATACAGCCCCATCATCAAAGAGTCTTCACACAACTGGAAAGTGGATGTGCCACGTATCAGCATAGTGGTGATGATATTGCTCTCTGCTATCTTGGCCAATGTCATTTGCAACTTAAAGTTTCCACAAGTCTCCGATCACTGGCCGGTGCTGGCGCTGGCGGTGTGGGTGGTGATATTTGCCACC
>JBDKJU010000341.1:0-5898 GCA_039796435.1 Pseudomonadota bacterium
GAGGCAATTTATCAATCTGCTTGACAAAGCGGGTGGCTCGTTTGCTCACCTCGGCATCGGTGTGCTGACCTTGCACAATCTCTACCAGCATCATGCTTGCCACGGGGTTGAAGAAGTGGATGCCCACCAAGCGGGATGGCTTGCAAAGGGCGGTGGCGATTTGCTCCAAGGGGATGGACGAGGTGTTGGTGGCGAGCACGGCATCGCTGCGTGCTTCGCTTTCTAAACGCTTGAACAGCTGCTGTTTGGCTTCGAGATTTTCGAAAATGGCCTCGATGATCAGATCTGCTTTTTTGATGCCGTGGCCATTGGCGTCGGGCAATAAGCGGTCGATGGCATCGCGGCGCAGTCTGTCGTCCTTGATGCGTTTCTGAAACAACTCCTGCGCACGAGTCATGGCTGGTGCAAGCCGCTCGATGCTGGTGTCTTGCAGGGTGACATGGAGCCCGCGCAAGGCACACCAGGCAGCGATATCTCCTCCCATTACCCCGGCACCAACGACGTGTACGTGCCTGATTTTTTCACCTTCGGTTTTGGCCAGCGACTTGAGGCGCTCTTGTAGACCGTAGACGCGCAGTAAATTGGGCGTGGTGGGGTGTTCGGACAGTGCCTTCAAAGAATGGGGTGAGCTGTCTGCAGGGCCTTGAGGGGGAATGGCGCGGCCATGGTGCTTCGCAAACATTTCAATAATGGCGAAGGGCGCTGGATAGTGGGCGGGTGAGACTTTTTTGGCCGTGGCTTTGACAGCTTGTGCGGCAATCAGATTTTTAAACGGCCACTTCAGCAACAGACTAGGCAAGAAGGGCAGACTTCTGGGGGGCTTGCCTTGCAGCAGGTAACCTAATGCGCTTTCAAACTGCACCCGTTCAGGCACGCACATGTCCACTAGGCCCAATTTTTTGGCCTTTTTGGCATCCACTTGCTTGCCGGCGAGCATCATCGGCAAAGCCTCGCTAGGCCCTATCATCTCAGGCAAACGGCGCATGCCGCCCCAACCGGGGACGATGCCCAACATGACCTCGGGCAGACCAAATTTGGTTTGTGGGCTGTCGACCGCGACGCGGTAGCGGCAAGCCAGAGCAAATTCGCAACCGCCGCCCAAGGCATAGCCGCGCACGAGGGCGAGCGTGGGGTAGGGCACTTGTGCCAGACGATCCATCAAGTCATCACCGTCTTTGACCAAGGCTTTGGCCGCCTCGGCATTGCCGAGCTGACCGAACTCCGCGATGTCTGCACCCATGATGAAGCCCTGAGATTTGAGGCTGTGAAAAATCACGCCCTTCGCTGGGGTGTTGCTGGAAAAATAATCCAGCAGCATGTTTAAAGAGCGACGCATGCCTTGCCCTAAGGTATTGACGGCGCTGTTGGCTAAGTCTAGACCTACCCAAGTGACTCCATGCTCGTCGACGCGCAGCGTGAGATTGTTGTCGTTAAAGTTCATGCGCTCTCCTGTGCTTGTATCTTGCTGGTTTTTTTCAATAACATGGCACCGCCCTGGCCACCGCCTATGCAGATGGTGGCGAGACCGGTGTCGCCTTCCTGCATGCGGTTTAAGGTGTGCAGGACTATGCGGGCGCCGCTGGCCCCCACCGGGTGACCAAGAGCGACTGCGCCACCGTCTGGATTGAGCTTGTCTAAATCAAGGGTGCCGAAATCCGCTTGGCCAAACTCTTGCGCACAGAAGGCTTGATCTTCGAAAGCGGCTTTGCAGGCCAACACTTGCGCGGCAAAGGCTTCGTTGAGTTCTATGTGTTGCAGATCGTTTAACTTGAGGCCATGACGTTTGAGCATGGGCGCAGAGGCGTAGACGGGCCCTAGCCCCATGACTGCCGGGTCAAGCCCCGCCCATTGGCTGTCGACGATCATGCCCAGCACGGGCAGGTTAAATTGTGTCACTGCTTCAGCCGAGGCCAAGAGGCACCACACCGCCCCATCGGTGACCTGCGAGCTGTTGGCTGCGGTGACATTGCCGAAAGGTTTGTCAAAAAATGGCTTGACCTTAGCGAGGGCTTCCGGGGTGCTGTCTTTGCGCACCCCGTCGTCGTTGGCGTATATATTGCCCTTGGCATCAACCAGGGGCGTGACTTCATCGCGCAGCACATTATTGGCTATGGCCTGAGCGGCGCGCAGATGACTTTGCGCAGAATACGCATCCATTTGCTGGCGGCTGATGTGGTAGCGTGCAGCCAGATTCTCGGCCGTTTGTCCCATGAGCAGACCCACCTTGGGGTCGGTCAAGCCGCGCATGAGGCTGATGACGGGGTTGAGTAAGGCGCTGGGGCTTAGGCGCAAGAAATGTTTGAGCTTGTCCAGCGTGGTTTTTTTGCTGGCCATGTCAGCGAACCACTGCACCATTTGCTCTTGATACAGCAATGGGGTGCGGGAGAGGGCATCGACACCACCGGCGAGTACGAGCTCGGCACGTCCGGCATTGATGCGGTCGCAGGCATTGTCAAGCGCTTGCATGCCTGAGGCACAGTTGCGCATGACGGTGTAGCCGGTGAGGTTATCGCCGCCGAGGCGCAGCGCCACATAGCGGGCAATATTGACTTCATCGGCACTGGGGGCGGCGCAGCCCAGAATGACCTCGTCAACATCATTCACGCTGATGGGCAGGCGGTTTATCAGTGCCTTGCCGGCGGCGGTGGCGAGGTCAGAGGCTGAAAAATTGCCTATGCCCTTGGCTTTGAGGAAGGGGGTGCGCAAGCCATCGACCACATAGACAGGGGCAGACATCTTGCTGCTGGGGGTCAAGGTATTCATCAGGCGGCCTTTTGCAGAGAGGGTAAAGAGGGGGCCGCACTGTCGGTGTCGGGGAGCTGAGATTTGAGACCGAAATCTAAGGGGAAATCATCCACGGCAATCACTTGTGCGACCAAGGCTTTGTACTGGGCAAGCTGAGCCTCTTCCTCTTTGTTGAGTAAATAAGTGGTGCCCGCTTTTTTGGCTTGCTTGTATTTCTCGGCCACGGGCTCAAGCGCAATAGAACCAGCGAGCGCCATTTCCAATTGCTTCACCACCTCGGTTTCAACCTGACCCACAAAGCGCCCGGCAACCAAACGTTCACGTGCGGGCTGTTGCGACAGCAAAATTTTGGCGATGGCAAGCTGGGTCTTGTCTTTGGCTGGGTCGGCGTTAAAGCCCAAGGGGAAGAGCAGGGCGCGTAACAAGATGGCCAGCGGGCGATTGGGCAGATTAGCAAACACTCCGGCAAAGGCGTGCTTAATGCGCATAAAACTGTCGGCCACCGCCCAATCCACCAAGGCTTGTTCATCGGCGGGCTGGCCATTGTCACGGTGCCTCTTCAACACCAGCGAGATCATGATGAGGTGAGAGTGGATGTCGCCTAGGCGAGCAGACAGAGCCTCACGAAATTTCAAGCTGCCACCCAAGGAGAGCATTACCATGTCGGCGGTGGCGGCAAAGGCAGAGGCATAACGGTTGACCTTGGCTTCTACCGTGGTCTTGGGTAAGAACGCCGAGATAAACCCCATGCACATATTGCGCACACTGTGGCGCATGTGCTTCCAGAAATAACGGTCGAAGGCCGGTAAGTCATTGGCGCGCGCGGCCTCCATCTCGGCAAAAATGGCAGGATGACAGCGAATGGCACCTTGACCAAATACGATCAGTGAGCGGGTGAGAATATTGGCGCCCTCCACCGTGATGGCCACGGGCACTTGCTGATAGGCTCGACCAAGAAAATTTTTCTCACCTAGGCAAATGCCCTTGCCACCCAGAATATCCATGCCATCGTTGACCACACGGCGACCTGCCTCGGTGATTTGAAATTTGGCAATGGCCGAGAGCACGGCGGGCTTTTCGCCAGCGTCTATGCGGGCAGAAACAAAACGGCGCAGCGCATCCATGCGATACAGCTCACCGCCCATGCGCGCCAATGCTTCCGCTATGCCCTCGAACTTGCCGATGTGGACATTAAATTGCTCACGCACGCGTGCATACGCTCCCACCGCGCCCACGGCCAGTTTGCTCATGCCAGTGGCAGATGAGGGCAGTGAGATGCCACGACCGGCGGCCAGACACTCCATCAGCATTTGCCACCCCTCGCCCACATTGGCCTCGCCACCGATGATGTAAGACAAGGGGATAAACACATCCTTGCCAGACAAGGGGCCATTCATGAATACCCCATTGAGCGGGGCATGACGACGACCAATGATGAGACCCTCATGCTGGCGGGGCAAAAGAAAGCAGGTAATACCGGTTTTGAGTGCGGGCCCAAGCAGTTTCGCTGGGTCTTGCACGTTCAGGGCAAGGCCGATGACCGTGGCAATGGGTGCCAAAGTGATGTAGCGTTTGTCAAAATTGGCTCTCACGCCCAAGACCTGCTTGCCCTCATGTTCGCCCATGCACACGATGCCGGTGTCGGGGATGGATGCCGCGTCCGAGCCTGCGTGTGGATTGGTCAGCGCAAAGCAAGGAATGTCTATGCCTTTGGCCAGACGGGGCAGGTAGTGATTTTTTTGAGTTTCAGTGCCGTAGTGCAGCAGCAGCTCTGCTGGCCCCAAAGAGTTGGGCACCATCACCGACACCGCTGTGGCCGAGCAACGGGTGGAGAGCTTGGTCATCATCTCTGAATGCAAGAAAGCGCTGTAGCCTAAGCCCCCGTAAGATTTGGGAATGATCACCCCTAAAAAGCCCTTGCTTTTGATGTAGTCCCAGACTTCTTTGGGGAGGTCATGATCGTAGTGTGAGCTCTGGAAATCATGACTCATGGCACACAGAGCCTCTACTTCTTGGTCCATGAACGCCTGCTCTTCAGCAGAGAGTGTGGCAGCAGGCATAGCGTAGAGAGTTTGCCAATTGGGCTTGCCTGAGAAAATTTCCGCATCCCAATTCACCGTACCGGCGGCGAGTGCGGCACGCTCGGTGTCAGACATGGAAGGCAATACTTTGCGGAACATTTTGAGTATCGGCGCTGACAGCAAATGGACACGCAAAGGCTTGATCAAAAGTACTGCAGCAATCAGCAGGAGAACGATAAGTAGGGGCATGGTGGCTCCGTCGGGTAAAAAAAATAAATGTAGAAAATTAAAGGGCGACACTGGGGGTGACCAATCCAGCCACCAAAAAAGGAATAAGCTGATTGAGCACGATGTTCTCGTCAGTCTCGGTTTTGCTTTTTTTATTGCGTAGTGGTGCCATCAAACGCAGCAGGTCATGATTTGCCAAGGTGGTGGACAGGGCGGTCATGGTGAAGTGCAGGCGCAGCTTCAGCTCGGCAGCAGGCACATGGGGGATGGCTTTGGCAAAGGCATCTTTGAATTGCACAATCGCCGTCGCATAGTGATTGGACAGCAAGGCCTGCGTATAGGGCGAAGGGTCGGAGTAGGCACGCCCTAGCAAACGCAGGAAATTAAAGCCAGTCGGGCTGGCTGACTTAGCCAGTTCAAGGGCTGGCAAAAACATGATTTGCAGCAGTATTTCAGCAGTGGGCACCACATCGCTGCGGGTGTAGGCATTTAGGCGTTCGAGCCTGATGCTGTTGAGTGGATCTAGGCGGCGAGTCAAAAGTGTGCGGATCAAGCCTTCTTTGTTGCCAAAGTGGTAGTTGACCGCGGCGAGATTCACCCCAGCGAGTTTGGTGATGGCGCGCAGAGAGGTGCCGTCAAAGCCTTGCGTGACATACAGCGCCTCGGCGGCACTTAGGATGCGTTCTTGGGTGCTGTCGCCCAAAGCCGGTGAATGGTTGAGCGTGGGCAAGTTGGCGTGACCTAGGTTTTCGTAAGGCATAAATGAAACGGCAGTTTTAAACAAGTGTTTGAATTATGCGTTTTTTTATTCTTAAAGTCAATAGTCACTCAACACTTGCTCAATCACCAAGGTCTAGGTGTGCTTAGCGCCGCGGGTTGGGCAGCAGAAAGGCGGCAATAGAGA
>JBDKJU010000342.1:0-5124 GCA_039796435.1 Pseudomonadota bacterium
ACCACACGTGCAATAGGATGCACTGCCATCATCTCCATTGCCTTTAACTGCTCGGTGGCTTTCATCAGACCAATTTCAGCGGTAATTGCCGAACCCGCGCGAGAGGCAAACAGCAAGCCGGCCACGACAGGCCCCAACTCTCGCACCAATGAAAGTGCGACCAGCACCCCCATGGACTCAGTGGCCCCAAAACGCACCAAGGTTTCATAGCCTTGCAAAGCCAGCACCATGCCCACAAACAAACCAGAGACCGAGATGATGATCAAGGACAACACGCCGGTGAAGTAAATTTCGCGTATGGTCAAGCCCAAGCGACGAAATGCCATGTCCGATTGCAACAGCACTGCCCACAGAAAACGCGCCATGCCGCCGTAAGTTTGCAAAGCGCCCAAGACGCCAGCGCCGAGTTTTTCCAAGGCCTCTTTCATTTGCTTAAGCCCTTGTGTAAGTCAGCTTTGAGATCATTGGCCGGGTAATGAAAATGCACCGGACCATCTATGGCGCCATTCACAAACTGGCGCACAAATGGATCGCTAGAAGCGCGCACTTGCGCCGGTGTACCCTCAGCGACCACTTTGCCTTGAGACACAAAATAGACGTAATCGACAATTTTGAGCGATTCGGCCACATCATGGCTCACCAAGATCGAGGTCATGCCGAGTGCGTCGTTGAGCTTGCGAATCAATTGCCCCACCACCGACAAAGAGATGGGGTCTAGCCCAGCAAAGGGCTCATCGTACATGCACAACATGGGGTCAAGTGCAATCGTGCGCGCCAAGGCCACCCGCCGCGCCATGCCGCCAGAGAGTTCGGAAGGTTTAAGGTTTGCCGTGCCACGCAAACCCACGGCATTGAGTTTTAATAACACCAAATGATGGATCAAAGCTTCGCTTAACTCCGTGTGCTCACGCAGCGGAAAAGCCACGTTGTCAAATACTGACATATCGGTAAATAAGGCGCCAAACTGAAACAACATGCCCATGCGTTTGCGCAGCGCGTAAAGCTCGCTGCGGCCGAGCGAAGCCACATTTAGGCCATCGACCATGACGGTGCCGGAGATGGGTTTTTCTTGCCCGCCAATCAGGCGCAAGAGAGTGGTCTTGCCACAGCCCGAGCCACCCATAATCGCCACCACCTGCCCTCTTGGGATTTTGAGGCTAATGTCGTGCAAAATGGTGCGCTTGCCGTAGGCAAAATGTACATGACAGAGTTCAAGCAGGGGGTCAGAAGAATTCAAAATGTTTTAATAGTGACAAAGCACATTTTAACGAAGGGTCGGGGCTTTTGTTGACGGCAGGGCAAAAATTGCGTAACGCTCATCTTGATACACAGGTTCTCCATGCTGGGCATTAAGTTTTAAGAAACAATCGCCTGCTTCGGGGATAAAGTTTTTGCCTTCAAATTTGAAGTGTTTGATAAGCATGATGTGGCTTATGTTGCGACGGCTTAAGCTCTCTGCATTCGCAAGGTGAACAGCGTTACGAAGGGGGAAACCATCGCTGGCCATTTCGCCATAACGCTGTGGCGTAGCAGGCAGACAGTAACCTCCGATTTGGGCTGGCCATAGTGCGGTGTTACGGTATTTGTGTAACTGCGCCATCGGCGATAAAAAGGACTCGAATTTCCAAGGCGCAACCGCGACGATTGCCTCCTTATTTTCAAGTAACCACTGGGGGGGATGCACGGCTTCTTGCCCAATTCGCACGGGGTTATAGTGCTCTCGCAAGTCCCACTGCCACCAAGTGGCGGTGGGGTAGTGGGATGTGGCATATCCAAACAGGGGACTTGTCATAAGCCAAGGAAAGAAAATGAGTGGCAGAAAATAAACTATCTTGCCTGCGTGCGCGACTACCCCAACACCTACGCCAATCGCCACCACCACCACCACCACCAATAGCATGTTATAGCGTAAAAAAACCTGTGGGTGTTCGAGCCAATCGGGACGCGCTAAGAGTGCCGCCAAGATCTGCGTCAAGAGCACTGCCAAAACGAAATTTCTAGCCGCTGGAAATAGTGACCAAAGCACTTTAAGACCCACAATAAACGCGATAAAAATAGCGACAGAGATGAGCAATTGGCTAGAGCCTGTCAATAAAAACCCGCTACCTATAAGGGTGTCCCATGAGGGGAAGCCAATCCCCGTTTTGGTGCCAATGGCGCCGGGGTTTAAGAGCATGGGCGGCGCCAGCGTCAAGGCACACAAGGCAAGCATGGTGAGGGCGATGAGCCAACTTGCCTGCACTGCGGCCTGCAAACCCTCCAACCTGACTCTTAGCGCGAAAGCCCACAGTGCGGCCATCGCTAAAGTAGGCGCAACCACAGGATGAAGCCATAGGGCCATGCTCCCCGCCAAGACATAAGCCACAGGCCAATTCAAGTCTTTTTTGCCCCATGAGTAAACATTTTTTAAGGCGACTAAGCTAAGCACTAAAGTCAACATGTAAGGGCGAGCAGTGCGACTATAAAACACCAAGAAAGGGGCAAGCGCCATTACCAGAGCCACGGCGTAGCGATAATCTGGCGCGTAGCGATTAGTTTCGTGGTAAACCCAGTACACCAAATAAAGCCCTGCCAAAGCAAAGGGCCAGCGCATCATCCACTCATCCAATAGACCCCATGAATGCATGAACTTCCAAAACAGTGTCAGGGGGATAGAGTAATCAAACGCTCCAAAACTGCTGTAGATAGCTCCATAGCTTTTAGTCTGTAGTGCATGAATGGCATGGTATTCGTCATCGAGTAAGACTTGCTCGGAAAGCCCCAACAGCCGCGTTAACAGCGCAATCACGATGATGATGTATAAGTGCAGGCGGTGCGTCATGATCGTGTTAAGAGCTGTAACAGATAGCGCACTGGTATGGCATAGGTAATTCCCGTGGGTGCGCCTAAGGCAGATTCCTTGGTGCCTTTGGTGGCGCCTGAGGAGATCACCGCAATTACTTCGCCCGTGGCCATATCCAGTACCGGGCTGCCGCTGCTGCCAGGATAGGCGGTCAGATCAAGCTGGTACAAGCTCATGGGCCCGTCGCGCAAGGCCCGCACCGAGCGCTCATCCAGCTCTCCGCTACTGCCCCTGGGGATCACTACGGGTGTGACCGCCGACACCATGCCTCGGTGGCTGACCACGGTCAAGCCCAGCACTGAGCCTATGGGATAACCCATGGCCAGCAGCATCTGACCCTCTGACACAAACTCTCGCCCGGCCAGTTTGAGTGCACTTAAAGGCGAGCCATCTTGCAAACGCAGATGCGCAAGGTCATGGGTGCTGTCCACGCCCACTACGGTAGCCAGACGCATAAACAAATCTTGTGGTTGCTCACGAGTTTTGGGCTGCACTATCGCAAACCTTTCGCCATTGGCGGTGTCGGGGCGAGCGGCCGCGACCACATGCGCATTCGTCACCACGCTCATGCCATCGGCGATGATAAATCCCGACGCTAAAAAACGGAATCCAGGGTTGCGACTGGCCTGATAGGTGCCAATGGCAACAACGGCAGGGCGTGACTGGGCAATGATGTCCACTGTTTTTTTAGATTCTTGGGCCGTTGCGGTAAACGCCACTGCCAGGGTCAATACCCATGTCAATAATAAGCAAATGCGTCCACGCATCATCTATCCTTCTCCAACACACAACCACTGCTTTTGCTTTGCTCACTGGCATCCAGCAATGACAATGGTTTGGTCTTGGCATCAAAAACATGCACACGCTTGGGGTATAAGCGGCACAGCTTAGTCACGTAAGCACGGGTCTCTGCATAAGGTGGGATGCCCGCATGCTGCACCACGGCTTGCTCGCCTGCATTGTAGGCCGCCGCCACCAACACCACTTGCCCACGAAATGCATTCATCAGCCATTGCAGATACGCCAGCCCACCCCTGATGTTGTCATGCGGACTCAAGATGTCCTTGACGTTAAATCGTTTGGCAGTGTCAGGAATCAGCTGCATCAAACCTTGGGCATTTTTTTCACTTTTTGCATTCACGTCAAAAGCTGACTCAACGGCGATTATCGACAGAGCCAAGTCTGGGTCAATCTGATAGCTGGGTGCCAATACCCGCACGGTGTCGATGATGGACTTGCGCCAACCGGCATTTTTAAGCCAGTCTATGGCCTGATACTCGCCTTTGGGGTTCATCGCATGCATGAAGCCAACACTCAGATTCAACGCCAGCACATTAGCCACAGGGTCATTCCACTCCGCACCTTGCAGGCACAACGGCAAGTACTCGCTGGGCTTGCCCATGAAGTCACGCAGCTTTTTGGCGCCTTCGTGTCCCTGCTCGGCAGCCAAGGCAAACACAGCAGCGGCTGAGCTTTGTGAGCGCGGCACACCGCGACCATTGGCAATCATCCAGGCCAATTTATATTGCGCTTCCGCATGCCCCTCACGGGCCACCTGACAGTAAATTTCATAGGCTTTACTTTGGTCTTTTGGCACCCCTTCACCATGTTCATAGGCTTGTGCAGAACGTATTAGTTGCACATGTCGTATGCCCAAATCCTGCACAGGCCATTGGGCCACACATAGCGGGGCTGCAGCGGCTAAAACAGTGGCTAAAATGAAGATTAATCTTTTAATAACAGGCATGACTACTATACCCCCCACCCCCGTGATCGCCGTCGTTGGCTTAGGCTATGTTGGACTGCCTCTGGCAGTGGAGTTTGGCAAGAAGTATCGCACAATTGGCTTTGACCTGTCGCAGAGCAAAATTGAGTCCTACAAAAAATACATAGACCCCACGGGAGAGCTCAGCCATGAACAATTAAAAGCCGCTGCCTTACTTGAAGTCACCACCGATGCCAGTGCCCTTAAAGCCGCCAATTTCATCGTGGTCGCGGTGCCCACACCAGTGGATGAGGCGCGCCAACCAGACTTCACCCCACTGATCAAGTCCAGTGAAAACGTGGGCAAATACTTGCAAAAAGGGGCCATCGTGGTGTACGAGTCCACCGTCTACCCAGGGGCCACTGAAGAAGTCTGTATTCCCATTCTCGAAAAACAATCTGGCATGAAGTGGAAACAGGATTTTTTTGTGGGCTATTCACCTGAGCGCATCAACCCGGGCGATAAAGAACGCACCCTGACCAAGATCATGAAAATTGTCTCGGGCGATACCCCCCAG
>JBDKJU010000343.1:0-4148 GCA_039796435.1 Pseudomonadota bacterium
CGCACCTTGGTTTTTTGTTCAGCCGACAGCGATTGATAAAACGCCAGCTTCTGGGTTTGTATCGGCTTCATCAAAGCCATCACCTGAGTGTGGATGGCGTCCTTTTTGGCCGCCAGTTTGGCGAGGTCTGGCTGGGGATTGGCCAGTTCCGCTTTCGTGGCAGTGATCAGCTCTTCGTGCAGAGTGCGAGCTTGCGCCCGCGCCGCCTTGGCACTGGCAGCGATTTTGTCCCACTCTGCCGTCTGTGCAGGGTTTAAGGCCAGCTCGGTTTTGAGTTTCTCGGCCAACATGAAGCCCATACCGCCGCCGTGGCCGCCCATGCCGTGCGGAGCGGCGATAGCCGTGAAACCAATAGTCAGCGAGGCAAGCAAGGTCAATACACTTCGTAACATAATTCAATCCTGATTAAAGTAAATGGAGGAGTTTCTAAGAATGGAATTATGCGATTAAAGTTCACCTCTGCGGCGAAGACAATTGTAAAAAACTGTGTCGTTTTGGGCGCGTGTAAGAAAAATACGTTAAAAATCACCTAATGAAAAAAATCCTGATTGTTGAAGATGATCCCAAATTGCGCAGCCTCTTGCAGCGTTTTTTGGAAGAGCAGGACTACAAGGTTTTTACTCTGCCAGATGGTCGTGATCTGCTGCGTCAGTTAGCTCGTGAGCCAGTGCATTTGATCGTGCTTGACTGGATGATGCCAGGCGAAGATGGCTTGAGCTTGCTGAAACAATTACGCGCTGAGCGCAACAATACGCCGGTGATTATGCTCACTGCCAAAGGCGATGAAGAGGAGCGTATCGAGGGACTGGAACACGGGGCAGATGATTTTTTACCCAAGCCCTTCAATCCACGTGAACTGCTCGCACGCATCGCTTCGGTGTTGCGCCGCCATGCCGAGGGGCATGTGGCCGCGGCCCCCGAAGAAGGTGGTGAAATCCGGTTTGGTGATTTTGTGTTGAATCTCGCCACTCGGCAACTATTAAAGAGCGGCGAGTTGATGCCACTGACCAGTGGTGAGTACAGTGTGTTGAAAGTGCTGGCCACGCATGCGGGCCAAAATATCAGTCGTGACCAGCTTATGCATCTTGCGCGTGGCCGTGATCATGATGCTTTTGACCGAGCCATAGATGTGCAGATTTCACGTTTGCGCAAGTTGATAGAAGCAAATCCGGCCAAGCCGGCCTACATTCAAACTGTATGGGGACACGGTTACGTGTTTGTGCCGAATGCCCAAGCTGCCTAGCTATCTGCATTTAAACAGCCTGACCGCCAGGTTGAGCATCTTACTGTTGTTGCTCATGGCCATTGGTTTTGCGGCGCTCATTTGGGGCTTCGGCACCGAGCGCACGCAATTGATTCGCGATCAGATCGTGGATGAAAAACTCACCCAATTGGAGAGCTTGCAAGCTCAATTGAAAGACAGCGGTACGCTTGATCATCAGCAGCTCAGAAGGTTGGGCATGCAGCAACAGGTGGTGTTGGTGCCAGTGGAGCGTCGACCAGAAATCGGGCATGTGCCAGTCAATCCACGCATACGCGAAGTGGTGAGTATGGTGCGTGAACGCCTAGGAGCGGACACAGAGGTGCGCATGGGCATGTGGCGGGATGAGCCCATCATGTGGGTGAAGATCAAGTTGCAGGAGCAGCTGTATTGGGCGGGTATGCGGGTGCGCAGTCCGCAGGCCCCCTTTGCCAAACCCTTGCTCTGGGGGGCGGCGGGCCTCATGTTGCTGTTGATTGCCAGTGCGGTCTTTTTTGCCGGACGCATGCTCAGACCCTTGCAAGACTTGGATGTGGCCATGCACAAAATGGCGCAAGGCGAGCGCGTGGCGCAATTGCCCAGCACCGGCGTGGCTGAAGTGCGCCGCATTGCTGAGCGCTTTAACCACATGAGCAAAAGCCTGGCCGAGTTGGAAAACGAACGTGCCTTGATGTTGGCTGGCATCTCGCATGACATGCGCACGCCCTTGGCGCGGCTGCGCCTGCAAGTGGAAATGGCCTCACTGTCAGCAGTGGAAAAAACTGAGATTGGCTCTGAGCTCGATGAGTTAGAAACACATTTGAGTCAGTTTATTGAGTTTGCGCGCTTGAGCAATATTCAAAAAGTAGATAAAGAGTTGCTTGACACGGGGGAGTTGCTCCGCGAGCTTGCACAACTCATGCGCAAACGCGGGCGGGAATGTACTCTCGCACTCACACCCGCGCCCGCAGTGCTGGCAAACCGTCTCTTGTTGAAACGGGCTTTGGAGAATCTGCTTGAAAATGCCTATCGCTACAGTGACGAACATCCAGTGGTGTTGCGACTTGAATACCACGATAAAGTGGTGGACATGCAAGTCATCGACCAAGGCCCGGGAATCGCTGCCGAGAAGGTGGCGCTGATGAAGCAGGCGTTTACGCGTGGAAACAGCGCCCGAGGTGGAGTGGCGGGCACTGGTTTGGGTTTGGCCATTGTCGAGCGCATTGCCCAGCTGCATGCGGCAAAGTTTGAACTGGGGCCATCTGAAACCAGCACGGGACAAAATCCAGGCACCAAAGCCAGTCTACAATTTGCCCAATGAGCAATCCCTGTTTGAACTGCGGCGCTTGTTGCAGTACGTTTAAAGTTTCTTTTTACTGGGCTGAAGCCGATGATGTTGAAGGTGGCAAGGTACCTGCTGCCTTGACCAATCAGTGTCATTTAATGAGCCGCTGTATGAAGGGCACAGATGCCAGCGCACCACGCTGCATTGCCTTGACCGGGATCGTGGGTGATGAGGTTGCCTGCAGCGTGTATGAACTGCGCCCCTCTCCTTGCCGCACGTTTAATTTTCATGGAGAAAACGGGATGCCCAACCCTCGTTGCAATGAGGCCAGGGCAAAACATGGCCTACCCTCAATCGAGTTTTAGGGCCGCCGTTTCGATTAACTTGCGCCAGCGCAGCATGTCTTGGCTGATGAACTCTTTGACTTCGGCAGTGCTCATGCGAGTGGGCTCGGTCGCATCTTGTTTTAAGCGCGTAATCACTTCGGGTTGCTGCACAATGGTATTGACCCATTGATTCAGCTGCGTGGTCATGGCCTCGGGGGTTTTAGGCGGGGCCATCAGTCCCCAATAGTTATTGACATCAAAACCCTTGAAGCCCAGTTCATCCATTGCGGCTATCCCTTCGATCACGGCAGAGCGTTTTTTTGAGGTCAGCGCCAAGGCTTTTAATTTGCCTTCCCGAATCAAGGGCATGAGGGCAGGCACACTGCCCGTGATCAGCTCGATTTGTCCGCCCACCAAGTCGCGAGTGGCATCGGCAATGCCTTTGTAGGGCACATGCGTGAGCTCGCTGCCGCTTGCCTGTTTGAGCAGCTCAACCACAAGGTGATTGATGCTGCCATTACCCGCAGAGCCATAGTTGACCTTGCCTGGATTGGCCTTGGCAAAGGCGATGACTTCACGCAGATCTTTGCCTGGCAATTTAGGGTTGGCGGCAAACAGCAAGGGGCCATAGCCCATGATGGCCACAGGTGCAAATTCACTCGGCTCATACTTAGGCGCCACACCAGCGGCCGCCGCAGTGGTGAACGGCGAGGCAATAAACAGCAGAGTCGTGCCGTCGGCGGGTGATTTGGCCACAAAATCAGCGCCAATGGCCCCGCCTGCTCCGGTTTTGTTTTCCACCACCACGGGGCGGCCGGAGATTTTGTGCAGCTCATTGCCTATGAAACGTGCCATGGCATCACTGCCCGCACCGGCAGCAAAAGGCACTATGATTTTGATGGGTTGTGCGCTCAGTACGCTGCTGAACACTGCAAGACCCAGTAAGAGCAAGCGACGCATTTACAGCACCTTGGCAATGCTGCTGGCGATGTGGGGCAAATTTTTATCGTTGATGGCGGCCATGCAAATGCGACCCGTGCCGACTGCGTAAATGGCAAATTCATCACGTAAGCGATTGACTTGTGATTCACTGAGGCCCGAGTAAGAGAACATGCCGCGCTGACTGACGATGTGTTCAAAATTCTGTGTCACGCCTTGGGCTTTGAGGGCATCGCGCAGTCCGCTGCGCATGGCCTTGATGCGCACACGCATCTCGGCGAGTTCGGCCTCCCAGGTGGCGCGCAGATTGGGGTTGGACAGCACCGTGGCCACCACGGTGGCGCCGTGGGTGGGCGGG
>JBDKJU010000344.1:0-3127 GCA_039796435.1 Pseudomonadota bacterium
CCAGTGATCTGCGTACTTTTTCGGGCGACTTCACCCAGCAGTTGACTTCTGCCACTGGCCGTGCCGGCAAGACGCTTGCCGGGCAATTTGTGTTGGCAAAAGGGGGGAAATTTCGCTGGCAGGTCGAAAAACCTTATGAGCAGTTGCTGTTGGCCGATGGCAAACAATTGCTGATTTACGACGCCGATTTGAAACAACTGAGCAAACGCAGCATGGATTCGGCGCTCTCGGCCACGCCCTTGGCTCTGCTGCTGGGGCAGTCCGAGGTGGAGAATCAATTTCATTTAAGTCCCTTGCCAGATCGTGATGGCTTGGCGTGGTTGGCCGCCGAACCCAAAACCGCTGATGCGGCAGTGAGCCAACTGCAATTTGGCTTTGCACAAGGCGTGCTGATGGCCATGAGCTGGAGCGATAATTTCGGGCAAAAGTCTTTACTCAAACTAAGCAACACCAGTAAAAACTCTACTTTGGCAGAGGGGGTTTTTCGCTTCACCCCGCCGCCCGGCACTGATATTGTGCAATGACGCCACTGGCTGAGCAATTACGTCCTAAAACTTTGGCAGAGGTGGTGGGGCAGGCGCATTTGCTGGCCCCGGGCAGACCTCTAGCGACTGCTATCGCCGCCGGACGACCGCACTCCATGATCTTGTGGGGGCCACCTGGGGTGGGCAAGACCACCTTGTCGCGTTTGTTGGCGCAGGCTTTTGCGTATGAGCTGATCGCCTTGTCGGCGGTGCTGTCAGGGGTAAAAGACATACGCGATGCGATAGTGCAGGCGCAAAATCGGCAGGCGGCCGGCCAGTCGCCAGTGTGCCTGTTTGTGGATGAAGTGCATCGCTTCAACAAAGCCCAGCAAGATGCTTTTTTGCCTTATGTGGAAAGCGGACTGTTCACTTTTATTGGCGCCACCACCGAGAACCCCAGCTTTGGGGTGAACAAGGCCTTGCTGTCACGGGCACAAGTGTATGTGTTGACTGCCTTGAGTGAGTCAGAGTTGGAGGTGCTGCTCAGACGCGCTCTGAGCACCGTCAATGCCAGCTACTCGTTGGAGCAAGAGGTGGTGCAATTGCTCTGCCACATGGCCGATGGTGATGCCCGTCGCCTGCTCAATTTGTTTGAACAGTGTCACGGGGCAGCGCTGAAATTGCAATTGACAGTTCTGGATTTGCCTCGTTGCAAGGATATGCTGGCGCGCAGTCTACGCCGCTTTGACGCAGGCGGAGATGATTTTTATGACAGTATTTCTGCTCTGCATAAATCGGTTCGTGGCTCGCATCCTGATGCGGCGCTGTATTGGTTTGCTCGCATGTTGGACGGTGGTGCAGACCCTCTGTATCTGGGGCGTCGCATCATCCGCATGGCCAGCGAAGACATTGGTCTGGCCGATCCACGCGCCTTGGAGATTTGCCTCAATGCGGTCAATGCTTATGAACGTTTGGGTAGCCCGGAAGGTGAGCTGGCCTTGGCCAATGCCGTGGTGTATCTGGCGGTGGCCGCCAAGAGTAATGCTGTGTACACGGCGTATAAAGAGGTGAAACAATTTATTCGCGAAGACAAGTCACGTCCCATCCCCCTGCATCTGCGCAATGCCCCCACCAAGTTGATGAGTGAGCTGGGGCATGGTCATGCCTACCGCTATGCCCACGACGAGCCACATGCCTATGCCGCAGGCGAGACCTATTTGCCTGTGGGCATGGCTGAGCCAAATTGGTACCGTCCCACCGAGAGGGGCTTAGAAAGCCGCATCGCTGAAAAACTGGCACAGTTGCGGCAATGGGACGCCGAAGCCAAGCAAGAGAAGAAGAACATCGCAGTATGAACCCTCATGTGATGGTTCATGATGCTTGCTGAGAATGGCAGCAGTGACGACCATAGAGTCTGGCTACCGCATCGGCTTGGTCGCGCAAGTGACGCAATTGCATATGGATTTTTATGCACGGCACTATGGTTTCGGACAACAATTTGAATCCTTGGTGGCTGGTGGTCTGGCTGAATTTTGTGGGCGTCTTGACCGTGTTCAAAACCAAATTTGGTCGCTGCAAAGTGCAGGTGAGCTCTTGGGCTCGGTAGCGATTGATGGGGAAGACCTCGGAGCAGGGACTGCGCATTTGCGTTGGTTTATCGTGGCTGATGCGCTGCAAGGCAGTGGCATGGGACGTCGTCTGCTTCAGACGGCACTGGACTTTGTCGATGCAGAAGGTTTTGCCGACACCAAGCTATGGACTTTTAGTGGCCTGCATGCGGCCCGGCATCTGTATGAGGCATGCGGGTTTCGCTGTGTGGAAGAATACCGTGGCAGCCAATGGGGGCAAGAGGTGTTGGAGCAATGCTTTATCAGACCACGTGATCCGGCACACAGGCTTGCACGCTGATTTCTCTTGCTTGAGTGGTCTTGCCTCGTCGCTATTTCAGAGCGCTAAAATTCGCTCACTATGTTTGACATTCAAAAATTAAGAACGCAGTTGGCCGAGAGTGCCACTGCTTTGGCCGCTCGAAAATATATTCTGGACACCGCGCGTTTTGAAGCGCTGGAGTCACAACGTAAAAGTGTGCAGATGCGCACGCAAGAGCTGCAGAATCTGCGCAACACAGCGTCCAAGCAAATCGGCATGGCCAAGGCCAAGGGTGAAGATGTCGCGCCTATCATGGCGCAGGTGGCCGGTCTGGGTGAGCAGCTCGGGGCCGCTGAGGCGGAGCTGGCCAAAATTCAAGCGGAAATGAACGACTGGCTGATGACCATGCCCAACGTGGCGCACGACTCGGTGCCTGTTGGTCATGATGAACAGGCGAATCTTGAAGTGCGGCGATGGGGCAGCCCACGGCAGTTTGATTTTGCCGTGCAAGATCATGCAGACCTAGGCGAGGCATTGCGGGGCATCGATTTTGAGACCTCGGTCAAACTGACAGGCTCGCGTTTTGTGTTGCTGCGCGGACAGATTGCGCGTTTGCATCGCGCCTTGGCGCAGTTCATGTTGGACACCCATGTAAGCAAGCATGGCTACACCGAACACTACACCCCTTACATCGTGAATGCCGATACCTTGCGTGGCACCGGGCAATTGCCTAAGTTCGGTAGTGATATGTTCGCCGTCAAAAAGGGCGGAGCAGAGGGCGAGGACGGAGATCT
>JBDKJU010000345.1:0-5507 GCA_039796435.1 Pseudomonadota bacterium
TCGCCCAGCGATGTGTACCTACGCTCTGCACAGGGCGTGGTCGGCACACTCTCGCTACAGAGCCAGCAAATCGAACTCGCCACAGCCCCGCTTCTGCCCCGTATCTCGCTTGGACAGCTCAGCCTCAACACCCAAGCCGATGGCAACTATCAGCTCAACCTCAGCGGCAAGGTGCTGAATATCAACGCCAACGGGCAATATCAGCTTCATCAGGTGCTCAAGGGCGATATCAAGGCGAATATCACCGTGGCTGACAATCCCCCGCCTCTGGCCACCATGTTGTTACAACAACTCAATCTGCGCAGCGGGCAAAGTCTCAGCGTGGCCCATCGTTTTTAACACGCCAACGTTAAGGCATTCGTTTGAACTGAGCCCTTTTTAAACGATCAAAAAAACGTGCTTTGCGCCAAGGCAGGGATGCCCGCGCCGGTGCGCCTGGCTTTTTGCAGCAACTCCCAGTAATAGCGGTAGCTGGCGCGGTCGTGCAAAGTGTTCTGATAATTGATCGGTGCCCAGTCGGCCGCCTGCGCCGCCAGCAAAATCTCCACCGCAGTGTGTACCTCTGCCGCGCTGGGAGCAAAGGCTGCCAAGATAGGCCGTATTTGTGCCGGGTGGATGCTCCACATGCGCAAATACCCCAGACGTTGAGCCGCCAGCAGTGCCATGGCGCTCATTTTTTCTGTGTCTTTAAACTCGGTCACTACGGCGTGTGAGGGAATCTTGCCTTCGGCATGACAGGCCACACTGATGGCAATTTTGGCGTGCATGATCAAGGGATGATCAAATTGTCCCCCCACCGCCGACAAACTCATGGCCGTGGCTGGAATTGCGCCCTGATGCGAGGACACAAAATCCATCAGACCAAAGCTCAGACTGGCCACCTGCGGATGCCCGGCAATGCTCTGTGCCTGACTGACCGCCTGAGCACTTTCAATCAAAGCATGTAAGGGCAGCTCCTTGGGAGTGTGCTTGGCCACCTGCGCCACCTGGCTCACACTTTCTACTTTCGGGATCATCATGTGCGCCAAGGCATGTCCGGCGGTCAGCACAGTTTTCACGTCATCCGCATGTGCAGGATGATCCACCGGGTGCACCCGCACCGCCACCTTGATGCCGGTCTTGGCAAAATGGGCGGCGGCCATGGCCGCCACCATTTCGGCGTGTTCATGCTCGCGCCCGACCGGTGCGCCATCTTCACAGTCCAAAGTCACATCCATCACATTCGCCCCACATTCCTTTGCCAGCTCAAGCTGTAGGGTCAAGGCCTTGTTGATACGTTCTGCGGTGCCGCAATAATGATCCACCACCGGCATCACGGGATATGCTTGGGTGGCCTGTAAGACTTGACTGGGGTGTGCTTTGTTCATGCAGAAATTATAGGTCTGGCCGTTATAATGGCGGGTTTTATTGGGCAGTTCGCTTCACCTTAGGTTTTACCTCTGATTTTGAGCTCCGGGGCTCACCTTAACGCCCGGTCCACTTTTTTGCTGCCCACCCTGTCTATTGCGTTCATTCGCGTTTTGATTACGCTCCTACTTTTGTAATGCCCACCTACCAATACCAATGCACCACCTGCGATAAACAATTTGAACACGTTCAGCGCATGAGTGATGACGCACTTAAAAATTGTTTATGCGAAAAAAAAGGGGATGTGCATCGCATCATCACCACCACCAATTTTTCCTTGAAGGGCAGTGGCTGGTATGTCACAGATTTTCGCGGAGGATCGAAGAGCAGCAATAACAACAACGCTGACAAATCTGAAAACACCTCCAGTGCCTCCACCAATGACAGTAGCAGCGGTAGTGCGCCCGCAGCTGCCCCTAGCTCTTCTGGTTCTCCCGGCTCTTCTGATACTTCTAGTTCTTCCACCACTCCCAGCCCCACCACGCCCACGGCATGATTAAACGCTACTTACTCACCGGATTACTGTTGTGGGTGCCCTTGGGCATCACTCTGTGGGTACTGCACTTTCTGGTCACTACGCTTGATGGCGTGGTGAATATTTTGCCCATCAAATGGCGCTCTGAATCGCTGTTTGGTATGCATATCTACGGCTTCGGCATCCTGATTACTTTTATTGTGCTCATGACCACTGGCCTCATTGCACGCAATTTTTTCGGAGCCCAGTTGGTCAAGTTCTGGGAAAATCTGCTCGGCAAAGTCCCGGTGGTGGGTGGGGTATATAAATCAGTCAAACAAATTTCCGACACCGTGCTGTCCGACAGCGGGCAAGCCTTTTCCAAGGCCGTGCTGGTCGAGTTTCCACACGCGGGCAGCCACACAGTGGGGTTTCTCACCGGACACGTCTCAGGTGAATTGGCAGGCATACTCGGTAGCGAGAGCGTCAGTGTTTATATCCCGACCACCCCCAACCCCACCTCAGGCTATATGGTGCTCGTTGCCAGGCACAAAATCAAAGAGCTTGATCTGACCGTTGACCAAGCCCTCAAATACATCATTTCCATGGGTGCTGTCTCAGCAGAAATCAGCCACAGCGATAAACGAAATCAATAGGGTGCCACACACTGTCGCCCGTGTGGCTCCCGCCAAAAAAACAGCATAGACCAAGCCTGACATTTTTTGAATTGACACAACATTATGAGAACCAACTACTGCGGCCACATTGACCGCCAATACCTCGACCAAACCATCACCGCCATGGGATGGGTACACCGTCGCCGCGACCACGGCGGGGTGATCTTTATTGACCTACGTGATCGTGAAGGGCTGTTACAAGTGGTCTGCGACCCAGACCGTGAGGCCACCTTCCTGGCTGCTGACAGCCTGCGCAACGAGTACGTCATCAAAGTGGTCGGCAAGGTGCGCCTGCGCCCCGAAGGCACACACAACAAAGACCTACGCTCCGGCGAAATCGAAGTCTTGGCCCATGAAATTGAAGTGCTCAACACCTCGGTCACTCCTCCGTTCATGATGGACGATACCGAGCTATCCGAGCAGGTACGCCTCGAAAACCGTGTGCTTGACCTGCGTCGGCCTGCCATGCAAAAAAACCTGCGTCTGCGCTATCAAACCGTGATGGCCGCCCGCCAATACCTGCATGACCAAGGCTTTATCGATATCGAAACGCCTGCTCTGTATAAATCCACCCCTGAAGGGGCGCGCGAGTTTCTGGTGCCGTCACGCATCCATGACGGGCAGTTTTATGCCCTGCCCCAGTCCCCCCAGCTGTTCAAGCAAATGCTCATGGTGTCTGGTTATGACCGCTACTACCAGATCGTTAAATGCTTTCGCGATGAAGACCTGCGCGCCGACCGTCAACCTGAATTTACCCAGATCGATATCGAGACCTCATTTTTGAGCGAACGTGAAATTCAGGACATCATGGAGGGCTTGGTCAAGCACATGTTCAAGACCGCGCTCAATGTGGATCTGCCAGATTTCCCACGCCACAGCTTTGATGAATGTATGCGCGACTACGGATCTGACAAACCAGACCTGCGCGTGCCCATGAAATTCACCGAGCTCACCGATCTCATGAAAACGGTGGAATTCAAAGTCTTCCGCGCCGCTGCCGACATGAAAGGTGGCCGCGTGGTGGCCTTGCGCGTGCCCGGGGGAGCCACGCTCTCACGCAAGGAAATCGACGACTACACACAGTTTGTCGCAATCTACGGCGCCCGCGGCCTTGCCTACATCAAGGTCAACGACAAAACTCAGTTGAACGACACCGGTCTGCAGTCGCCCATCGTCAAATTCCTCCCCGAAAATGTCTTGGCTGAAATCATCAACCGCAGCGGCGCTGACAACGGCGACCTGATTTTCTTTGGTGCCGACAAGGCCAAGGTAGTCAACGACGCCATCGGCGCCCTACGTACCAAGGTCGGACATGCACGTGGTTTGGCCAGCAGCGGCTGGAAACCTCTTTGGGTGGTTGACTTCCCCATGTTCGAACAAAATGAAGACTCGGGCACTTGGGCCGCACGCCACCACCCCTTCACTGCCCCCAAAGATGGTCACGAAGACTTCATTAAATCCAACCCCGGAGCTGCCTATGCCAAGGCCTACGACATTGCTCTGAACGGTTGGGAAATTGGCGGCGGCTCGGTGCGTATCCACCGTCAAGACATACAAGCCAAAGTGTTTGATGCCCTCGGCATCAGCCCCGAAGACCAGCAAAAGAAATTCGGCTTCCTGCTCAAAGCCCTGCAATACGGTGCCCCCCCACACGGAGGCATCGCTTTCGGGGTCGACCGCATCACCGCCATGATGTGCGGCAGCGAACAAATCCGCGACGTCATCGCCTTCCCCAAAACCCAGCGCGGGCAAGACCTCTTGGTAGAAACGCCCTCGCCCGTCACTGAAAAACAACTGCGCGAGCTACACATCAAGCTGCGCAACCCCGCCGTCAACTTAGCCTGAATCATGAACCAAAAAACCGCAATCCCCGCCACCCTCATCCCGGGTGACGGCATCGGCCCCGAGATCACCGAAGCCACCCTTGAAGTGCTTTCAGCCCTCAATGTTAATTTTGCCTGGGACCATCAACTCGGCGGTGTCGCCGGAGTAGAAAAAGCCGGCGACTCACTGCCACAAGCCACCGTTGACAGCATTCAACGCACCAAGCTCGCCCTCAAGGGCCCGCTGGCCACCCCCTCGGGAGGCGGATTTCGCTCTGCCAATGTGCGTCTGCGCGAAATTTTCAAACTCTACGCCGCTCTACGCCCCGTGCGCACCATTATCCCCGGTGGTCGTTTTGACAACATCGACATCGTCCTTGTGCGTGAAAACAACGAAGGTTTGTACATGGGTTACGAACACTTTGTTGCCATCGGTGACGACCCCCACGCCGTGGCCATGAGCACTGGCGTGAACACCCGCGTGGGCTGCCGCAAGATTTGCGAATATGCCTTCAATTACGCCGTCACCCACCAGCGCAAAAAAGTCACCCTGGTGCACAAAGCCAATATTCTCAAAGCCCTGACTGGCATCTTTCTTGAAACTGGCCTGCATGTCGGAGAAAACTATAAAGACAAACTCGAAGTCAACGACCGCATTATCGACGCCTGCGCCATGCAGCTGGTGCTCAACCCTTGGCAATTTGACGTCATCGTCACCACCAATTTGTTCGGCGATGTGCTCTCTGATTTGATCGCCGGTCTCGTCGGTGGGCTGGGCATGGCCCCCTCGGCCAATATCGGCGCGGAGCACGCTATTTTTGAGGCCGTGCATGGCTCCGCCCCCGACATCGCTGGCAAAGGCATTGCCAACCCCACCGCCCTCCTGCTCTCATGCGAGCTCATGCTGCAACATCTCGGCATGCACGACAAGGCCAAGCAACTGCGTGCCGCCATTGAAAAAACCCTGAATGTCGATGGCGTACGCACTGGCGACCTGAAGGGCACGGCCAACACCGCCGAATACACCAAAGCCCTGATCAAAAACATCAAGGGCTGATTGCCTTACTAAGGTACTAAACTATCACGGGCAAAGCAAAAGCAAAAAAACAGGCACACTTTCGTGCCTGTTTTTTTTTTACGCCCCGA